>JAGOWF010000007.1:2589-20702 GCA_018060305.1 Pyrinomonadaceae bacterium | reverse complement strand
TCGACGATGATGTCGCCCGCCTTGAGGCCGGCTTTCGCCGCCGGCGAATTCTCGACTATCCTGTTGATCATGGCGCCGTCTGCGACCTTAAAATGCTCGGCGAGTTGCTTCGTCAGTGGTGTTACGCCAATGCCGATCATGCGACCCTCACCGGAGCGCCAGACATAAGCCTTGCCCTCGCCGCCCGGAACGCCGAATATCTGAGGCCCGTCCTTTGGCAGGTTCTTGAGCTTTTCTTCGAGGCCCTTAAGCTCGGGAATATCGATCTTGCCCTTCCACTCAGGTATTGAGAATGAGAAATTTCCTTCACCAAGCTTTGGCGTCGGCCGTTTACCGATCGTAGCCGTGATCTGCTGTTCACGTCCGCTGCGAAGCACAGTGATCGTCGCCTGATGGTCAGGTGCGATCTCTGAGACGAGCCTTGTCAGCTTGCGTGTGCTGGTGACTTCGTCACCGTTAATGCTCACGATCACATCATTTGCGACGATGCCGGCTGCCGCGGCTGGCGAACCTTCCATTACCTTCTCGACCGCAACACCACGGACTGTTGAAAGGCCGAAATTTGTAAAATTGTCCTTATCGACCTCCTCGGTTTGGACTCCGAGATATCCGCCATTTCCGTCAAGGGTAAATGCGAGGGTTCGCTCGATCCGCTCGCCATCCTTTTTCTTTTCAGCGGTCTGTCCGATAGCGAGAACGAGCGACGACGTGACGATCACGCCCAAAGTTAGTATCTGTTTAAACATAAAACCTCCATAGCTGTAAAAGATATTTGTTGCACTAACCGGCCCGTGGGTTTCCCGTCGGGCGCGTCTGACCATGCCCTAGAAACACCGCGGACGGTCTCAATATGACAAAAAATGTGTCTTTAGAGTCAGGAGAGCTTTTGCAGTCGCTTGGCGGCGGCTTCGAGGGTCTCGTCCTTCTTGCAGAAACAGAATCGAACCTGTTGCGATCCGAGTTGCGCATCGTGGTAGAACGACGACCCGGGCACCACGGCGACGCCAATCTCGCGGATAAGGTGTTTGGTAAATTCGACATCGTCCTTAAAACCGAAATCTGAGATGTCGGCCATTACATAATAGGCGCCGTCGGGATAATTGCACCTGAATCCCGCATTCTGCAACACGGGCACAACAAAATCTCGCTTTCGGCGATATTCACGCTGCAATTCGGCATAATAGCTCTCGGGCAGGCCTAACGCATATGTCCCGGCGTGCTGCAGACAGTTTGCGGCCCCGACGGTGAGAAAATCGTGCACCTTGCGTATAGCACCAGTAATATCTGGCGGAGCGATGCAATATCCAACACGCCAACCGGTGACTGAATAGGTCTTTGACATCGAATTGACGATCACCGTCCGGTCGCGCATACCCTCGATATTGGCCATTGTGATGTGCCGGATATCAGCATCGTCGCGTGGATATAGAATGTGCTCGTAGATCTCGTCGGTAAAGCAGATCACGTCAAACTGTTTGCATAGATCGGCGATAAACTCCAATTCGTCTTGAGAAAAGACCTTTCCTGTCGGATTGTTCGGGTTGCAGATGATGATCGCCTTTGTTCGTTCGTTAAACGCCGCAGAAAGCTCCTCTCGATCAAAATGCCAGCCGCCGTCGGCGTATCTCAACGGCACATGCCTCGGCGTGGCGTCCGACAGTATGGCGTCGGGCGCATAATTCTCATAGAACGGTTCAAATACCACTACTTCTTCGCCCCTATCAACAGTCGCCATCATTCCTGCGATCATTCCCTCGGTTGAGCCGCAAGTCACCGTGATCTCGGTCTCAGGATCGATATTGAGGCCAAGGAAGCACTTGGTCTTGGCCGCTATCGCGTCGCGAAACTCCTTTACGCCCCATGTGACCGCATATTGATTATGATCGTCGGCAATCGCCTCCATTGCCTTGCGTTTAATGTCCTCGGGCGCCGCAAAGTCCGGAAAGCCCTGGCCGAGATTAACGGCGCCGAATTTAACGGCCTCACGTGTCATCTCGCGAATGACGGATTCCGTAAAGCTTGCGGCCTTGCGCGAGATACGGTTTTTAGCGACCTCTGCTTTACTCATATGTCGATATTCATTGAGTTTACCATGCTGTAACGCTATCAGGCTGCGGAAAACGCCAACCGTAGGCGCCGCATCTAACTCTCGGCTCCGATAAACTGCTTGTAGCGCTCGTTTTGGTGCGTTAAACTTCTAACTTATTCGGCCAGTGTGAGGTTTTTTATGAAAGCTCGTATTATTTTGTTCATTATAACGGTTGCGGCGATCTACGGCACCTCGCTGGGCCAGGACCTTCCTAGTGAGGGTTCCCCAAAAGGCTATTTGATCGGCCCGGGTGATGAGGTCACGGGCAGGGTGCTGGGCGAGAAGGACTTTGATTTTGTCGCGACCGTCGATGAGGACGGACGAATTGAGATCCCATTTTTCGATAGCCGCGTTGGGGCGAAATGCCGAACCGCGCTCGAGCTTCAGGCTGACGTCGCGGCTCTTTTCGCAAAGTATCTGCGCGACCCGCAGTTTAGCCTGCGGGTTACAAAGCGCCGGAGTCTGCCAGTCATCGTTTACGGTGAAGCTGTTAACCCGGGCAAGATCGACGAGATCATTCGCGGCAAGGCAACCCTTGTGGAGGTACTTGCCTTCTTTGGTGGTGTCAAAGACGAAGCAGGCGGCCTCGTGCAGGTGTTTCGCCCGCAGGCCCCGCCATGCGCCGCGAGCACCGACGACAGTAATTGGAAGGCCGACACCTCAGACCCCACAGATATTCCTTCACGCATGTTTCAGCTAGCCAGCCTCAAGAGCGGCGACGTCAATCCGATGATCTATCCGGGCGACGTCATCTTTGTCCATAAGGCCCAACCTCTGTATGTCACCGGTGAGGTCCAGGCACCGCAAGGTATGTACCTGAAAGAGGGCGGCATGACCTTGACCGAGGCGATCGCGAAGGTTGGCGGTGTCAACCGGCAAGCTAAGACGAAAGAGATCAAGATCTATCGGCTTAAGACCGGGACGAAGGAGCGCGAGGTCATAGCCGCAAACTACGACCTGATCAAAAAGGGTGAGCAAAACGACGTGCCGCTGCAGGCCATGGATATCATTGAAGTAGGCCGGGCAAAGGACAGCCTGGCGATGTCGATCTTAAAGATCGCGCTCGGCGCCGGTCGCGCTGGCATCACCTCAGCCGCCCAGGGCACCGGTCTGCGAGTGCTCTATTGATCGGTGTAAAGGCGGTCGATGATCTCGGAGTATCTGTCGTCAACCACGCGGCGTTTGATCTTGAGCGTTGGGGTCAACTCGCCACTTTCGACAGTAAGTTCATTCTCGAGCAACGCGAACCGTTTTACCCTCTCAAACTGACTGAGATCGGGCGTCACCGCGGCGATCTGGCGCGTAAATAGGTCGAGTATCCGAGGATGCGTGCACATGTCTGCGTGCGACATCTCGCCAAGCTCCTTGAGTCGAACATAGGACTCGAGCATGTCAAAATTTGGCACTATTAGCGCAGCCGGAAATTTCCGTTCGTTCCCGACCAGTACTGCTTGACTGACAAACCGTGACGCACGGAGCATCTGTTCAATATGGGCCGGCGCAATGTACTTGCCGCCTGAGGTCTTAAACAGCTCCTTTTTGCGGTCGGTGATGATCAGGTAACCGTCATCGTCGATGCGGCCAATGTCGCCGGTCCGAAACCAGCCGTCATCAGTAAACGCCTCATGCGTTGCGGTCTCTTTCTTGTAATAGCCCAGCATGACGCCGGGCCCCTTGACCTCGATCTCGCCGTCACCGGCGATGCGGACCTGGACGTTGCGGATCGGGCGGCCGACGGTGCCAACACGTATTGCTGACGGATTATTTGATGAAATGACGGGCGACGTCTCGGTCAGTCCGTAGCCCTGCATTATCGGTATTCCAGCCCCCGTAAAGATGAGAAAGATCTCATCCGACAACGCCGCTCCGCCCGTGATGCAAAACCGAAGGCGTCCGCCAAAAAAATCGCGCAGCTTGGCATAGACCAGCTTGTCCGCAACGCCGTGTTTGGCGGAGAGAGCTATCGGGATCGTTTGTCCCGCACTTTCGAGGGCGGCGTATTCCTTGGCGATCGCGACGGCCCAGTCAAAGATCATCTCGTTGACCCGGCCTGCCTGTAATGCCTTGAGCCGAGCGCGTTCAAAGACCTTCTCAAATATCCTCGGCACGCCTATAAAGATCGTCGGACGGATCTCTCTTAGATTGTCAGGGACCTTGTCGATCGATTCAGCAAAATAGACGCTCATGCCGTAGCGGATGTAAACGTACATTCCTGTCCGCTCAAACACGTGTGAGAGCGGCAGGACCGATAGCGAGATGTCATGGCCCGAGAATGAGTATTTTTTACTCGCGTCAATAGCGTTCGAGATCAGGTTAGCGTGCGTGAGCATTACACCCTTTGGCTCGCCGGTAGTTCCGCTGGTGTAAATGAGCGTTGCGATATCGTCGGGCTCGATCGCAGAACGAAGTTCCTCTGCAAGTTCCGGCTGATGTATTCCGCTTTGGCTGCCACGCTGTTCGAGCTCAGCAAGAGAAAGGAACCCGTCACCCTCCGGGACAGGGCCACGAAAAACCACAAATCGATCGATCGATGAGCATGCGCCTATAGCTGTGCGGATACGCTCGTACATCTCGGCATCTTCGAGGAAAAAGACCCTAGATTCAGAATCGGCGATGATATAGCGAACGGATTCGACCGACAGAGTGGTGTAGATCGGCACATCGACAATGCCTGCAAATTGACAGCCGGCGTCAGTCAATGTCCACTCGGGTGAATTTGCGGCAAGTATCGCTGCTCGGTCTCCTTTCCTCAGCCCCAGCGAATACATGCCGAGGGCGATGTTCGTTGACCGCTCGACCATCTCGGACGATGAAATGGGCCGCCATTCACCATCGCGTTTCGAGTTTAGGGCGTCTGTCAGGTCGAAATCGGACGCTGCGCGCAGAAATAGTTCGGGGAGCGTTCTCACCTCGGCGGTGTCAACCGCCACATGGATCTGCTCGGCAACGCCGGCCATGTCACCTGCCTCTGTCATTTGCCCTCATGCCGTCAAAGAGCATCTTTACCACCTCATCCGCCATAGGCCGCAGCGGATAATGCTTATCTGACAGCACCCAATTGGTCACCATCTCGTCGATTGCTCCGTAAAAGATCTTGGCCGCTACGATCGCTTTGACATCGGATCGAAACGCATGCTGCCGCTGCCCCTCAGCGATGGTGCTGCGGATAATGTCCAGGTATTCCCGAAAACCTGCCGCTGAAAATTCCTGCATAAACTTGGTCGAGCCGCGCAACTCGACCTGAAAGACGACCGCCAGGTCACGGTCGGCACCGAGACGTTCGAGATGCAGTTCGGCGATCCTCGCAAGTTTGGCTTCGGCGCTGTCGAGCCGGTCGATCTCGGTCTTGCCCTCAGCGATGAATTCGGCCATCGCTCGGTCAAAGATCGAATGCAGGATGTCGTCCTTGCCCTTGAAATAAAGATAGACCGTGCCGTCGGCGACGCCTGCCTCGCCCGCAATATCTGCGACCTTTGAATTGAAGTAACCTCTGCGGGCAAAGACGTGAATGGCCGCACGTAGTATGGCCTCGCGCTTGTCGCTCACGACCTGCCTGCCGGCGACACCGTTCTTTGACACAGTTCTGGGCATAGATGAATGAATACTCATTCATTGTGACACTGCCCGGCGGGAGAATCAATTGTTATTGTCCTGAACTTTGGGAATTATTGTCCCTTCAGCACCCATCCGTTCGGATCGACCACTGGTGCGGGACCCGAGAAATCGACGCTGCCACGGCCGTTCGGCATTGCAACGCGCCGCGGCCTGCCGTTGATCACGATGTCTATCGGCATCGGAAACGGCATGTCGCCGGGCGTTTCCCACCGCATATTGAGTGTGTCACCCTTTGTATCAGTTACGAGTTTTGGCAGCTTTGGCTGTCGGAGGTAGAGCTCAAAGAACCAGTCGAGATCCATACCCGAATCGGCCTCAGCGATGGTTAGGAAATCGTCCGTGTTGACGAGCCGTTCCTGGCGGCCGTCGGTGTAGGTTTCCATCAGTTTCGTCGGATATGCCATGTGCCGAAGAGCCTTGAAGAACGCCTCGTCGCCGATCAGATATCTGAGCGTATGCAGGACATACGCACCCTTCCCATAAATGTCGCCGTCGCTCGTCTTGTAGTCCGGCTCGGCCATATACACCTGATATGCGATCTTAGGTTCACGCGGTGCGACGGGCTGCTTATTGCGGAATGTCTTAGCGCGGTTTTTCATGGCCGTGAAGTAGGCGTCCTTGCCTTTCGTTTCTTCGACCCAGAGCGTGTCCATAAATGACTGAAAACCCTCGTGGATCCAGAAATCACGCCAGTCGCTAGCCGTTACGAGATTTGCCCACCATTCATGGCCGTATTCGTGAAACATAAGCGAATCAAAGCCGTCCTCTGCAAAACGAAACTTATTGCCGTATGCGATATTCGTCGAATGCTCCATGCCCAGATGCGGCGTTTCAACAATACCTAACTTGATCGTCCTAAATGGGAAGGGGCCGAGGAATTTCTCAAAAAATGCGTGGTACTTCTTCGTCTCCGCAATCAGCTTTGCCCCTTGCTCATAGCTTTCCGGAAGGATGTAGAACTGCATAGGAACCAGCCAACCGGAAACACTTGGCACAGTATCCTCGATGACCTTGTACGGTGCGGCGTTAAATACCAGCGAGTAGTTGGCGATCGGATTCATCATTCGCCAGTTGTAGGTCGTGGTACCGTCCGTGTTCTTTTTGACGCCTTCGAGCCGCCCTGGTCCTGAGGCAACGAGCGGATCGGGCACAGTGATCCGCATCGTCGCGTTAGAAGGCTTGTCCGACGGGTGGTCCTTACAAGGGAACAGGAGGTCCGCACCGTCATTCTGCAGCGCGACCGATATCCAGTCGGCGCCCGACGGCGTTTTTGTCCATATAAACCCGCCGACCCAGGGCGGATTGGGAGCTACTCTTGGTGTTCCCTTATACTGTATAGCGGTTCGGATAACTTCACCCGCTTGCTGCGTCATCGGGAACCAGATCCAGACCTTTCCGCCTCTACGCTCGTATCGCAGTTCCTTTCGAGGGCTTTCCGTCAATTTCGAGATGGTATAAGCCGGATCCAGATCGAGAACGATCACATTTGTGGGAATAACTATTTTCGCGGTCATTACGGTCGTCCCGGTTATCGACTTCGTCTTCGGGTCAGCGGAGATCGAGATGTCGTAGATCAGAACATCGAACGCCGCCTGCTCAAACATCAGCGGCCCGCCGGTTTCGGTCGGCCTCACGCCGTGTTCACGCTGGGCAACGGCCTGAGTGGCCAGAACCAAAAAAGTTGCTAGGACAACTGAATATTTCATTGAATGTTTACTCCCTGATCAAGTTGGCAGCCGAGCTCTTCGTTAGAGCTCGCGGGCAAAGGCAAGCACATGCCCATCGAGGTCAAGGCAGTATGCCGCCTCGTGGCCCCAATCGCGCGGCAACAGCGGGCTTAGCTCGACCGCACCTGCCGATCTGGCCCGTAGCTCATAGAGTTGCGGATCATCCACGATAAGATAAACCTCAGCCCGCGGAGTTGTCCGGGCCGCATCGAACTTCTCCGCCTCGATCCCCAGCAGCCGAGTCGCTCCCACCTCGGGCATCAAGCCCAGGACTGTCTCGCCGCCGAGGTCAAACTCAGTCATACCGGGCACATTCAGCCGTGGCTTAAGGCCGAGAACGACTTCGTAAAAGGCTGTGCTTACCCGCTGATCGAGGACGTACAGAATAATGTGGCGCTTGCGGATCATCTCAGTCGGCGAGGTCGATGTCGAGCGTCATCCGGTATTCATTTGCCATCGACGGATGTCCGTGGGCCAACGAGACATCGATACCTTTGCGATACGTCTCTATCGCATTGTCACGGTCGCCACTTTGCAGATAAGCGTTGGCCAGAACGCCATATGCATTGCCTTCGTCTTCGGCTTTGGCGAGATAATTCCCGAGCAGGTCGATCACTTTTCGATGTTCGCCTGTCTTTTCATACTCCTTTGCCAGGCCGAACATCACCATCGTATTCGACGGATCGTCAACTAGCATCTGCTCAAACACTTCGATACGGTCCATACGAGGATTCTGACCGTAAATTGGAGCGGACGCAAACCGATCGAAAGAGCCTTGGTTGGATCGCTTCCATCGATTCGACCAGATCGGGTAGCGGCGCACTCTCGGCCACACAGTCACGAATGTTGAAACCAAGTCGATTAGCGTGAAAATCAAACAACTTTTTCGTCACTTCCCACTGCTCGGTCCTGCCAGTCGAGCGTTCCTTAAACGACTGGTGCCGCAGACTGCCGCCACGCTCGCGTTTCATCGTATTAACGATCTTTGCGACGCGCGTCGCGGGCAGCCGCTCGTGCATCTTTTGCACAAAATACTCCTCGATCGAGTCAGTATCGATATGCAGCATTGACATAAATGCTCGCGTCGCACCTGATTCTCTTGCACGTTCGAGCAGGCCGGGAATATCCGGCTCGTTATAGCCCGGAATTACGGGTGCGACGCCGATTCCCGTGGCGATGCCTGCGTCCGACAAAGTTTTCATCGCCCGAAACCGTGCCTCGGGCACAGGTGTATAAGGCTCGAATGGATTCGACTTCTCCTTAGTGAGAAACGGCAGTGAGAAAAAGACAGTGACCTCGAGACGCTTGAGAACGTCGATATCGCGTGTGACCAGAGGCGACTTTGTGATGACGCCGACGGGAACACGAAAATCAACACAGACCTCGAGGCATTTACGCGTCAGTTCATAACTCGCCTCGAGCGGCAGATATGGATCGGTCGCGAAGGAAAAATCGAGATGCGGCATCCGGTCGCGGCACTTCTTCAATTCTCCACGCAACAATTGAGGCGCATTTGGCTTGACGACGATCTTTGTCTCAAAATCCGTTCCCGCGCCATAGCCGAGATACTCGTGATACTGCCGAGCAAAGCAATATGTGCAGCCGTGGATGCAGCCGCGATAGCAATTCACCGTGTAGCGCCAGCCGCCTTCCCAATCAGACGCGAATGCCTTTGTGATGACCTTCCTAGTGGCGGTCTCCTCAAAGACCTCCAGCTTTGTCGGCGGCGGCTCGCCGACGTACTCAGCCGAGTATTTGTTATAGGGATTCGGAGGGTTCTCGATGAATCGCACAGATGCAACACTACCGCATCCGTAAGGAAGATACAAGCTAGGCTCTGAGAACCTTCTGCATCAGTAGATCAGTCTGCGGGTCAGCACCGAGTTGGAAAGTGTGCTTACCAACGACCGTAAAGCCATTCTTCTCATAAAATCGCTGAGCACGCGGGTTGTATTCCCAAACGCCCAACCACATCACGTCGCGATCTTCCGCGATGGCACGCTCAAAGCACGCATCCATCAGATTCTGCCCTACACCCTTGCCGATGTATTCCTGATGCGAATAGAGCCGATTTAGCTCGATGGGGCGGGTGGCCGTGACACCGGCCTCGATCTTATCAATAATGATCTTTGCGTAACCGGCGGGCCTTTCTTCTACCTCGGCGATGAGGAAGATATTTTTCGATTCTGCTAGCTCCGATGCTATCTGGTCGAGATTGAACGCCTGCCGCATATAGTGGTCGAGATCGTCCGGTGCATTCTTCGGGTGGTGCGCAAATGCGTCCCAGAATGTCGTGTAAGCAAGATCCGTTAGGAGCTTCGCATCTTCGGGCCTCGCCTGGCGGATGTCGATATTATCAGGCACGGCCGAGGGCATTCTCCAGCACAAATATCTTTCGCAAACGAAAGCGGACAGGCGTTTGAACGATGCTAATGGCCTTTAGGTTTTCAATGCCCGACATAAAATATGGTTCGCGACACGGCGGCACCGTCGAAAGCCATTCAGGAATCCCGATGCCAAGCTCGTCGCAAAGGGTTTCGATGACACTCGCCAGAACTGCATCCTGACGCTCGTCGCCTATCTGAAAAGGCTCAGCGATCGCGGCAACATCTTTCCGGTGCCGAAAATCATCAACGAAATCCAACAGGTGGATGCGCCACCATGTGGGATCATTCTCCATATTCTTCCTTGTCGCGGCAGCCGTTATCATTTCGCGAATATCTCCTCGATAAAGTACTGCGTCGCAGGTTTTATCTGGTTTTGAGGATAATACTTTTCGATGATCGAAAAAACCTCCTCCGGTGACGACAAGTTCAATACGTCGATAAGTTTTCGCACATCGTCACGATCAAAGCTAATATCTCTTGCTGCTATTGATTTCATCGCGAGCAGATAATCAGGGTCAGGAACAAATACTGTTAGATTGGGCATGTCGAAAAGTACACGCTCCTTATGTTCGACCCAATAGCCTTTCACCGCGTCATTTATCCAGTTTTCGCTTAGGTGGTGCCGCCCGGCGATGCGGGAGATGGCGGTTCTGATCTCCTTGACCGGCCTGAAGATAGCGTCAACGTCCTTGGTCGCCGGCCTTGCATCATAGACCAAACACATCACCGCACCGCCAAAAAGCGAAACTTCGCCTTTGATATCCATAAGGCGAAGCTCGTCGTTAAGTTCGGTTAGATACTGCGTGATCTCTTCGGCTGTCATGAGCCCCTATTTTCCGCTCATTATGAGCTTCGCGATCGTCTGCAACTGCATATTCGACGTGCCTTCGTAGATCGCGCCGATCTTCGAATCGCGCCAGAATTTTTCGACAGGGTAATCCTTGACGTAGCCATAGCCGCCGTATAGTTCGATGGCTTTCGAGGCGACGGCCTCGGCGCAGCGTGAGGAATAGAGTTTTGCGATAGCGGCTTCCTTGAGGAACGACTTGCCTGCGTCCTTTAGTCGGGCGGCGTTATAGACCAGCAGCCGCGTGGCCTCGATCTCAACGGCCATTTCGGCGAGTTGGAACTGGACAGCCTGAAAATTGCTGATCGCCTGGCCGAATTGTTCGCGTTCCTGTGTATATCCGAGAGCGGCCTCGTAGGCGCCTTGGGCGATGCCGAGCATTTGAGCCGCGATGCCTATGCGGCCCTCGTTAAGCGTTTCGATCGAGACCTTGTAGCCTTTGCCGACCTCGCCGAGGACGTTCTCTTTGGGCACTTTACAGTTGTCGAGGATGAGTTCGGTCGTCGATGACGCGCGGATGCCGAGTTTGTCCTCTTTCTTGCCGACAGAGAATCCTTCAAAGCCTTTTTCGACAATAAAGGCCGTGATGCCCTTGTAGCCGATATCGGGATCGACCGTCGCGAAGATGAGGAATATCTCGGCCTCGTTACCGTTGGTAATCCAAAGTTTTTGGCCAGTCAGTTCGTAGTGGTCGTCTTTATCGACCGCGCGAGTTTTGAGGGCGAATGCATCTGAACCCGAGCCTGCCTCGCTCAGGGCGTATGCACCGACTCGGCTGGTAGCCATTTGAGTCAGATATTTCTTTTTCTGGTCATCATTCGCCCAACGCATGAATGCGTTGGTCACAAGCGTGTTATGCACATCCACAAACACCGAAACACTCGCATCGACGCGAGCGAGTTCCTCGATGGCGAGAATTGCGTTAAATATCGTCGAGCCCGCACCGCCGTATTCTTCGGGCGATTCGATGGCCATTAGGCCGAGTTCAAAGCACTGTTTGATAAGGTCGCTGTCAAGTTTGCCCGCGTGTTCCATGGCCTCGACCTTGGGGCGGACCTCGCCCTCGGCAAACTCGCGAACGGACGCGCGAAACAGTTCTTCCTCTTCTGATAAAACGGTAAGCCCTGCATTCGATAGTGCGGGCCCGGCTGCTGTGCTCATGCTATTTCCTATACGTTTTTGTTAATCACGTTTCGATAAAATACCATTTTAGTCACGCGAGGCGGCAAAGGCAATACATTGGACCCTGCAAGACAGATCCCGACGATCTCTGAATCGAAGTTTAACCGGATAACACTGATAGCGGTTCTAATGACGCTTGGCGGTATCGTTCTGTTTGGCTACTTTATCTATGCCGTCGGATTTTGGGAGATATGGAATGGCATCGTGCGGTTCGGGTTTGCGGGATTTGCTGTGATCCTTTCACTGTATTTCGGTCGTGTGTGCGTCAGGGCATGTGCCTGGAAACTGTCCGTGCATGAACCGTATAGCCTGCGGCTTCGCGACACCGTCCCGGCGGTCGTCATCGGTGAGGCAATGTCGAGCACCATTCCGCTGGGCATTCTAATCAGTGGAACCTCAAAAGCAGTCGCCGTCCGGCGCCGAATACCACTCGTTGCCGGCCTCTCATCGGTTGCGACCGAGAACCTTTTCTACAGCCTGATAACGGGTCTGTTCCTCATCAGCGGTGCCGTGCTTCTGCTCGCGATGGCTGCCCTTGACTGGAGCCTGATCTGGTTACTCGGCCTGCTCATTTCGGCCCTCCTCATTTTGATAAGCTTGGGGATCGTAATGGTCGTTCGCCAGTGGCATTTTGTAAGCTGGATCACGCGATGGCTTTACAACAGGGGCGTCTTGCGACGGTGGCTCGAGAGCGGCCGGGCTGCGGTTCGGCAGTTTGAGGACCTGATCTACGGATTTTTTCGGCGGCACCCGCAGCGGTTCCTTTCCATCTGTGTTTTTGAGGTCCTATACCATGCGTTTGGGATCGCGGAGGTCTGGTTCATTCTCAGCCGCCTCAGCGAGACGTTTCCGTCCTTTGCAACCGCCTATCTGCTTGAGTCGATCAGCCGACTTGTCACGATAATGTTCAAACTTATCCCGTTCCTCATCGGCGTGGACGAGGCGGGGGCCGAGTTTATTGGCGAAACGGTGGCTCTGGGCGCGGGCGTCGGCGTCACGCTGGCTATAATTCGAAAGGGACGCATTCTCTTTTGGACACTAGCCGGCGTTGCTCTGATCGTCAAACGCGGGATCTCAATATCCGAACTGCTGCAAAGGCGTTACTAGAGCGGCCAGAATACAGGCACAAGCGTCATCGATACAACGAAAACAATTATGGTTAGGATCGCACCGATCTTAACAAAATCCATAAATCGGTATCGGCCCGGGGTATAGACCAGGACGCAAGCGGGTTCGAGGGGCGTGATGAATGAGAACGATGCCGCGTAGGTCACGCCGACGATAAACGTGCGCGGCTCTAGTCCTAGTGCCAAGGCCGTTTTGATAGCGACCGGCAGCACGACCAGGGCCGCGGCCTGATTCGACATTGGCTGCGTGAGCGCAACGGTCAGGATAAAAAAGCCCGCGAGGACGGCTGTGCCTCCAAATTGTCCGAAATACAGATTGATCAGCCCGGCGAGATATTTGTCGGCCCCGGTCACCTCCATAGCCACGCCAAAGCTCATCATACACGCGATCAGCACCAGCAGCCTGAAGTCGATCAGGTCATACATCTCGGCGTAGCGAACCGTCTTTGTAGCCAGCAGCACCATCACGCCGATAAGGACGCAGACCGCAAGCGGTATATCGTAACCGGTCACAAGGTTTGAGAGCGACAAGGCGAGAAAGATGATAAACGCTCCTATCGCCCAGCGGCGGTTCTCGACTCTAAAGCTGCTCTCTGATACGTCCTCGAGCAGGATGACCTCGTTTTCGATAACCAGCGGTTCGATGCGGTCGCGACGCCCCTGAACCAGCAGGACATCGCCGAATCTCAGCCGGACGCCACTGAGTTTTTCGATAAACGTTGCTCCGTGACGGTTGATCGCCAATACCGTAAGGCCGTAGCTCTGGCGAAATCTCAGCGTCTTCAAAGTGTGCCCGACCAGACGCGAATCGCGCATTATCATCAGTTCAAAGAGCTCAATGTCCTTGCCCTCGAGCAGCACGTCCGCCAGCATAAAATCCGGTTTGATCTCGAGCCCTACCTCCTCTTTGACACGAAGTATCTCGCTCACACGGCCCTCGACGATCAGTGAATCGCGTCGCTGTATCCTCTCCGTCGGCTCCGGGGCGATTATCCGTTCATTGCCGCGCACGATGCCGAGGACGTTGAGTTCAAGATCTGAGTTGAACTTTGCTTCGTCGAGCGTCTTGCCCACCAATTCGGATTCTGGAAGCACTAGCACCTCAGAGACGTATTCACGGATGTTGTATTGCTCGGTGAGCGAATCGCCGCCTCCACGGGTCGGAAGCATTCGCCGCCCGATAAACAACATATATAACAGCCCAAACGCAAACGTGATGACGCCGACCGGTGCCAATTCAAACATCGAAAAGGGTTGCTGGCCGTATCGCTGTATCGCGCCGCTGACAGCCAGATTGGTCGAGGTCCCGATCAGCGTACAGCTGCCGCCAAGGATGGCTCCAAAGGCAAGCGGCATCAGCAGCTTTGACGCGGGGATCTTTGTCTTAGCGGCAAGGCCGATCACTACGGGCAGGAACATCGCCGTCGTCGTCGTGTTCTTCAGCACGGAGGCCGACGCGGCCGCCATTATCATTATTAAGGCGGTCAGAACAAACTCATTATCGCCCGCGATCCTGCTGATCCGCCGGCCGATCAGATCGACGAGCCCGGTCTTTATCAGTCCGCCGACCAGAATGAATAGCCCGCCAATCGTGATTATTACGTCATTGCCAAAACCCGCGACCGCCTCCTGGACGGTCAGCACCCTGGTCAGGATCAGTGCAATAACGAGAAGTACGCCGATGACATCAACAGGCAGCTTCTCAGTCGCGAACAAAATGATCGCAACGAGCAGCAACAGCAGAGTGACCGCGATATCAGATGTCATTTGGAGCAAGGATATCGGAAATCAGGTGTTTTGAAAAGAAAAGCGACCCGTTGCCGGGTCGCCAAAGTCTCATTGGTGAGGAAAAATGTTACTGCGCCGCACCGCCAAGCGGGATATCGCCACTGGTTCCCCACTGAGTGCCCGAAAAGCCGCCGTCCGAGCTTCGAAGGATGAAATAGTTACCTCCGTTCGGCCTGCACACCGGCGAATGCGACGTCGTTAGCGAGACCTTGAGCGGCTTTGCCGTGGAATTGGCCCAAAAGATTGCCGCGCTCAGCGAGGACTCAAACATTCTCGTCTCGCGCACCGTAAAAGACCTCGTGGCCGGTTCGGGCCTCGCATTCAAGGAATTCGGCACACGCACTTTCGACGGCGTCGAAGGCAAATGGCGCCTGTTTCGGGTATTAAACTGACATCATGAAAAAACTGAATACCGCACTCATTTTCGTCCTCGGCTTTGCCGCATTCGCGTCGGCCCAAACCCTCGACGATAAACTCAAAGAGATCGACGATTACGCCAACACCGTAATGGCAACCTGGAAAGGCCCCGGCATGGCCATCGCCGTCATTAAGGACGACAAGGTCGTCTCCAGTAAGGGTTACGGCGTGCTTAAGCTCGGTGAACCGGCCGCCGTCAACGCCGAAACTATCTTCGCCATCGCGTCAAATTCAAAAGCATTCACGACCGCGAGCTTGGCCATTCTCGTCGATGAGAAAAAGCTCAACTGGGACGACAAGGTGTCAACGTATCTGCCGGATTTCCAACTATACGATCCGTGGGTGACGAGCGAATTGACGATCCGTGACCTCGTGACGCACCGCGTCGGGTTCGAAACATTCAGCGGCGATCTGCTTTGGTATGAGACGACGTATTCGCCGGATGAGATACTACGACGAGTAAGGTATCTCAAGCCAGTGTCGAGCTTTCGCACGCGTTTCGGGTATCAAAACCTGATGTTCATCGCCGCCGGCAAGGTCGTTGAGAAAGCGTCGGGCAGGTCGTGGTGCGGCTTTGTCACCGAACGCATCCTGACGCCGCTCGGGATGACGCGGACAAAGTGCAGCATCAACAGTCTTCCCGACAACGCCGCGTGGCCGCACAACGAATCGGGCGGCACGCTGCGCGTGCTGCGTCGCGGGAATGTCGATGGTTCATACTCGGCCGCCTCACTCAATTCGTCGGTAAATGACCTCTCAAAATGGGTCCGCACACAGCTTGCCAAAGGCAAGTTCGATGGTAAGCAGATATTCAGCGAGCAGCAATCTTGGGCTATGCACCAACCGTATCTCGCTCAGCAGGTGTCGATGGGCGCCTCGCGAAACAACCCGACGACGCATTTTAGCGGTGTTGCGATGGGTTGGTTCGTCTCTGACTATCACGGCCGAAAGATCATCAATCACAGCGGCGGCCTCGACGGTATGTTGTCCTACACCGTGCTGATCCCCGAGGAAAACGCCGGTTTTGTCGTGCTGACCAACAACGAATCGCCGTCGTTCGCGATCATGATGAACAAGATCCGCGACGTGCTCGTCGGAGCTCCAAAACGCGACTATAACGCCGAGGCCGTGACGCGTGTTGCCAACAACAAGGCTGAAGATGCCGCCGATGCCAAAGCCGTCGATGACGCCCGCGTCGCGGGCACTGAGCCGTCGCTTGCCCTGTCAAACTACGCCGGAACCTACTACGACAAGCTATACGGCGACGTTAGGATTGCGGAAGAGAACGGTAAGCTGGTCATGCGATTCCTGCCGTCACCAAATTTTGTCGCCGACCTCGAGCATTGGCATTACGACACATTCCAGATCAAATGGCGCCCGTCGGTCGCCTACAACTTCCCGCGAGGCTTTGTGACCTTTACGATCGACAAGGACGGCAAGACCGACCGATTGACTGTCGACCAGCCAAACAATGATTTTTGGTTCTATGAGCTCGATCTGCGGCGCCAACCCGCCGATAGCTCGACAAAATAACGACGATATGTAAGAATCCTCTTTCGGTTTCGTAAAGCCGAACAGGAGAAAACGGTAATTTGATGTCAGAAGAAGCAGTTCAGCCGGCCGAAACGGCACCTGAGGCCACCGCCGATCACGAAGACGTGCATTATCAGGCGGTCGAAAAAGAGGGCGTCGTGACGGCCATTTGGGAAATGCAGGGCCAAAAGCACCTGCGCACCATCGACCCGCGTTCGGGCGAGGGCAAGCAAATACTTGCCCTGTTCGAGACCGCCGGTTAGGAAGTTTCGTCACGAATGAACACGAATAGGCACGAATTTAGGTTCGTGGCTGTTCGTGTTTTTGCTTCAATTGGTAGGCGGCCAGAGGGCCAGCAATTTTCCGTCGAGGCCGTTCAGTTTGCGTCCATCCAACTCATCGACGGGACAGATGCCAAGTGCGGCTGAGGTCAGAAAGACCGTCTGCGCGTCCGATAACTCGTCCAACCCCACCTCGACCTCGTCACACTCAACATTTTCAAGCACATACTCCCGCGTCGTCCCCAGAAGACAGCCCGTCGATAGCGCCGGCGTATAAAGTGTTTCACCATTCAGCCAAAACACATTCGACATACAGCTGCTCGTGATGTGTCCGCGCTCGTTGACCCGAACGCCCTCGTGAAAACCGCGTTCCTTCGCCTCGTTGATCGCGAGAATGTTCTCGAGATAATTACAAGATTTCACACCGGCCAGCGGCGAACGCGAATTGACCGGATACGGCGACACCGTCAGTCTGAACGACGACGGCGGAGGTCGATTCTCGCCGACGATGATGTGAAGGCTTGTGTTCTGCTCAGATTCGCGTCCCGGCCAGACATCGCTTGGCCGTTCATCCGCAAACGTGATCCGCGCGCGTCCGTCCACAATCCCCCGTTCGTGGATAGAACCATCGAGAACTGAACAGGTTGTTTGTTTGGAATAGCCCGCTAGATCGATGCCGACTCTGGCCGCATCACCGGTCAAACGCCGCCAATGCTTGTCCCAAAACAGCGGTTCGCCACTGCGGATCGCAATAGTTGTAAAGATGCCCGCGCCGTAGAGTGCTGCATTTGACCGTTTCATCGCTCAGTGACTGACGACGAGCTGTCTTTGCAAAACCCGGCGACCAATTTAGAGAAGGCCTCGCTGCACTCCTCTTGCGGCACATGCCCGCAGTTTTTGAGCACAACGAGACGCGAATCCGGCACCCTGTCGCGGAGTTTATAGCCGTCCTTGATCGGGATGACGGTGTCCTCTTCGCCCCAGATGATGAGGGTGGGTTGGGTGATGAGCTGTGCGTCGCGTTCGATGCGGTTTGCCGACCAGTTGCGTGAAGTGGCAAGCAGGCTGTGATGCCCGTCCGAAGCGAGCAGCGGCCGGCGGATGCCATCGATGCGTTCGT
>JAGOWF010000007.1:0-2489 GCA_018060305.1 Pyrinomonadaceae bacterium | reverse complement strand
GTCAAAGATTCCGACCGCGATCAGTTCACCGGCGTGGGTCAGCATCCTGATAGGCTCACCGTCCGCAAACGCCGTGTTTTCGATCCGCGTCGAAACGCCGTCCATCGTCCGCCTCACCCTTTCGTCGCTCAGCACGAAGGGCGCAAGATGCGAGACCGCCGCGTCCATTGCCAACAGTCTCATTCCCGGCTCATCCATATCCGCAAGTTCATCAAGCGTGATGCTCTGTGACAGATCGAATTTGCCTGCACGCGTCCGCCTCAACTCAGCCAAATGAGCTCCGACACCGACCGCGCGGCCGATGTCCTCAGCCAGGGTTCGTATGTAGGTGCCGGCTGAGCAAACTACGTTTAGCTCCAAGTCCCGGGTTTCAGGTTCCAAGTCGCCGGGGCGAGCGACAACATCGAGTTTCGAGATGGTTACGGTAACAGCTTTTCGCTCGACCGTCTCGCCCTTTCGAGCGTGCTCATACAGCTTCTTCCCGTCGATCTTCTTTGCCGAATACATTGGCGGCACCTGCTCGATATCGCCGATGAATCTCGGCAAAACCGCCCCGATGGCCTTTGCAGAAACTGATCCGATATTTGAGATTTGATATCTGAGATTTCCCGTCCTATCGCCTGTATCTGTCTCGCCGTCAAACCGCACCGTCGCCAAATACTCCTTCTCATCCTTGTCTAAAAACTGTGCCAGCCGCGTCGCTTTGCCAACGAGAATGACCATCACGCCAGTCGCAAACGGGTCAAGCGTGCCGGTGTGCCCCACGCGCCGCGTGTTCAATATCCGCCGGACACGCGACACGACGTCGTGCGACGTAATGCCCGCCGGTTTGTCTATAATAAATACGCCGTCCACAGTTAAATCTTATTTGATAGTCCACCGTATTGTAATTCGTTCGCGGAGGTCGGATATAATTTTAGCGAAATGTGGGGCCGGAGAAAGCAGAAAATTGACGACGACAAGCGTGTCGTAAGCGACCGCGAGCGCGCTCGCGAGCGGACGATGAACCGCGCGGTAAAGCTGCTCGCTGCAAAGCCGCGTTCCGTCGCCGAGCTTCGGGAACGACTGCTCGAAAAGCTCTGGACGGATGCTGAGATAGTTGATGCCGTGATTGAGAAGCTCAAGGAATACAACTATCTAAATGACGAGCAATTCGCACGCGACGTGGCGCTTTCAAAGCTCCGTCAGAAGCCGCAGGGCCGCCGTCGTCTCCAGATGTCGATGTCGCAAAAGAAGCTCGATAAAGAGATAGTCGATGCCGCAATCTCCGAGGCTTATGAAAAGCTGCCCGAGGATCAACTGATCGGCGCGGCTATTGAGAAACGGCTCAGGCTCAATGGCGCACCGGCGACGCGGGACGATCTAAAGAAGTTTCACGACCATTTGCTGCGGCAGGGCTTTTCGTATGACCTTATCCGCGAAAAGGCGTCACCATTGCTGCTTGCCGGCCGGAACGGAGTGGCTGAACCATAGCGGCGGCGCCTTAATTTGAACACCGCATACTCTTTGTCGGTTTTCTTTGCGGCTTTGCGACTTGGCGGGAGGGATTTCCCGCAAAGCCGCAAATAAGAGGAAGGTCAAGACAAGACACCACCGACAGTTGGGACACGCGGGACATGGGACAAGATTTGGCCATATTTCCAAGGAAGTGGGCTAATTGCCGGGAATTTGGCGAATTGCCCGAAAATCGGCCATTTGTTATCTTAAAAGATTGCCGCATTAGGACTATTTTTGTTTCGTAAGATTTATTAGATGACGACTGCGACCAAGAAGAATGGTAAAGCCACGGCCGATAAGTATCACGGCCTCGACGCCGATACGCTCATCGGGCTTTACAGGACGATGTACCTCTCGCGCCGGATCGACGACAAAGAGATCCAGCTAAAGGGCCAGAACAAGATATTTTTCCAGATTTCGGGGGCGGGCCACGAAGCGGCCCTCGTCGGAGCGGCCCTGGCTATGAAGCCGGCCTACGACTGGTTCTTTCCGTACTATCGCGACCGCGCGTTAATGCTGGGTTTGGGAATGACCGCGCAGGAAATGCTCTATTCGGCGGTCGGAGCCGAGGTTGATCCGAATTCGCACGGGCGGCAGATGCCCTCGCATTGGGGACACAAGGACCTAAATGTTCCCTCGCAATCGTCATGCACGGGCTCGCAGGCTCTGCACGCCGTCGGCGCGGCCGAGGCGTCGTATCGGGCGTCGCTGGTTAAGGAACTGCAGGACAAGATCACCGGTTTCAAGGGCGATGAGGTCGTCTATATGTCGGTCGGCGACGGCACGACCAGCGAGGGCGAATGGTGGGAAGCCCTCAACACCGCCTGCAACCTCAAGCTGCCTGTCATCTTCTGTGTCGAGGACAACGGTTATGCGATCTCGGTCCCGGTCGAGGTCGGAACAGCGGGCGGCGATATCTCGAAACTTGTCGCGGGCTTTCCTGACCTCTTCATTCAAAAATGCGACGGCACTGATCCGCTCGACTCGTATGC
>JAGOWF010000006.1 GCA_018060305.1 Pyrinomonadaceae bacterium | reverse complement strand
ATTCGCCCGGTTCGTCGTTCATCTGACGAAAGACATCCACGAATCCCCACTTTTTCAGATACTGGATCGCGTCGCGCTCCTGCTTGGTGAAGTGCATGCGATGCTGCCAATATCGGGGATCCCAGACATCAGATTCATGCGGGGCGACGTTGATATCACCACAGAGCAGCACGAGATCGCTGGTTGAGTGATGCTTGTCGAAGTGCTTTCTTAGTCGCGCAAACCAGTCGAGCTTGAATGCGAACTTGTCACTGCCCAGCTTCGTGCCGTGTGGCACATAGACGTTATATATGCTGACATCGCCCGCTGTCGCCGCGATCAAACGACGCGGGGCATCGGCCGCATCGCGGGGAAAGCCCTTTTTCACATCCTCAAGCGGCAGCCGCGAAACGACGGCCACGCCGTTATACGACCTCTCGCCAAACATCTCGACGTGTTCGTAGCCCGCCATTCGAAATCTCGCCGCCGGAAACCGCAGATCGACGATCTTTGTCTCCTGAAGGCACAAAACATCCGGCCTCGCGACCTGCGACCATTTGAGCACATGATCGAGCCGCGACGAGATGCCATTGATGTTCCATGTGGCGATCTTCACGTGACCAAGAAGTCCCGCATGGAGACAGCGATCTTCGGGAAGGTTCTTATTAACTTCCGGTCGTTGGTCACGAGCGCGACCGAGGATGCCTCCGCGGCCGCGATATATTCGCAATCGTAAGACGTACAGTCTGATGAGGCCACAAGCTCAAAAACTCTCAACTCGTCGACTTGGATCTGTGACCTTACGGCTGCATCCGCCTCGTTAAATGCGTACATGGCCGTGTGAACTGTCAGCAATTCCTTGCGAATGTAACCTGTCAACGCGTTCTGCATCTCGGAGCGCCACAGTCGGGGAGCCGACCAATCCGGATCTCTTTCGGCGACGGCCGCTGCTAACTCAGTATGCTCGCCTCGGAGCACAAGATACATGAGAATATTAACGTCGACAACGATCATCGGAGTGCGGTTTTTCGCGTTCGCTTCGACGTGGCCGGGCCGTCGAGATTCTCAAGCACGCGCTCGGTACGCCGTTCGAGTTCGCGTCGCGATTCCCTGAGGTCCTCATCCGTGACCCAAAGGTTTTTGGGCAGGCCCTCGCGAAATCGTCGAATCCGATCCAACCGTTCGCGTTCGTCCGTATCTTCCGTTGCCTCTTCAAGTTTAACGATGGCCTCATTATTCAGGCTCCGACGGTTGCGGCGAGCGCTATTAGTAAGGCGTTCGTATAGAAGATCCGGGACATTCTTTAGGGTAAGTGTTTTCATAGCACAATGGATGCATATCGCATCTATTATGGTAGCATAACACAAGCTATTTGAATTCTGCAACCACAGGGGCGTGGTCACTCGGAAGTTCTAAGGCTCGTGGAGCCTTGTCGACGTGACATGCCGTACACTTATCAGCAAGGGAGGCCGAGGCCCACAGGTGATCGATCCGCAGGCCCTGGTTTCGCTGCCACGAGCCCGCGCGATAGTCCCACCATGAGAATTCCTGGGCGTCGCCGTTCTCTTCCCGAAACAGGTCAGTCAGGCCCCACTGTTTGACATAATGAATGGCCGCACGCTCAGGCTTTGAAAAGTGTAGGTGCCCCTCGTACCGCGAGGCATCCCAGAGATCGATGGCCTCGGGCGCGACATTAAAATCGCCGCACCAAAGCACGTCGGTGGATTCGTCGCAGGCCGCATCCATGTATTTCCGCAGCCGCATCAGCCAGTCGAGCTTGAACCTGAATTTTTCAGAGCCGAGCTCGCTGCCGTTTGGGACATACGTGTTGACAATACGTATGCCGCCAACTTTAGCGGAGATCATGCGTTTTTGGGCTTCGGGCGTGTCGTCCGGGAAGTTCATCTGCACCTCGCTGATCGGCAGTTTGGACAGGATGGCGACGCCGTTGTAAGCCTTTTCGCCGGTGAAGACCGCGTCATAGCCGGCCGCCTTTAGTTCAAGCGCCGGAAATCCGTCATCGACCGTCTTGGTTTCCTGCACGCATAAGACGTCAGGGGCCGCCGCCGCAAGCCAATCGACAAGCTGCGGCATTCGGACGTTTATCGAGTTGACGTTCCAGGTGGCGACCTTCATATAAAAGATTTCACCACAGAGGCACAAAGGACACAAAGATAGGAATAGTTACCGTTCGACTGAGCGTCCTTGACCCTAAAAATCGGCGCGTGATATCCTCATATCTTTTGAGAACCGGACGCTGTTTTGCCCTGTTCTGACAGTAAAACGATATGCATTTGCTGGCCTTTGCCGAATCTTCTATACAGCTCTTTCCCGATGGGACGATCTTTGTCCACATCGCGATCTTGTTGGTGATGATCTGGGTATTGAATCGGACACTCTACCGGCCCATCAACCGCATACTTGAGAGCCGCGAAAAAAGTAAGGGCAGCCATGCCGGCGCGGCGGGGGCGATAATCACCAGCGCTGAAGAGAAGGAATCGCAATATACACAGGAACTGCAGGACGCTCGATCAAAGGGCTATTCGAATGTAGCAAAGGAACAAAAAAAGGCCGTCGCGGCCCGCGAGCAGAAGCTGGCAGAGGCTAAGGCCGAAACGGCCGCGGCATTTGAGGCGGAGAAGGCGGAGTTGGAAAAACAGGCTGCTGAAGCCCGTACGGCCATTGGGGCCGAAGCCGAGAAGTTCGCGGGCCGCATCGCTGCTGGGATTCTCAAATAGATCACAATATGTTCGCCATTTTGACAAATTCACTGTTGCTCTTTTCGGGCTCGACGGGCGGCGGATTTACCGAATTCTACAACAACTGGTTCAACATTCCGGGATTTGAGGCCTGGAAGTTCATCAATCTGGCGATATTTGTCGCGATCCTTGTTTACCTCCTAAAAAAGCCGCTGAGCGATGCCTTTAAGGCGAAACGCGAGCAGGTGCGGGCAGAACTGATAAAGGCAGAAGAGGAACGCCAGGCGGCTCTCTCACGTCTGAGCGTTATTGAGACAAAACTGGCACAGCTTGAGGCTGAGAAGGAAACGATCCTGAAGAATGCGAAGGACGAGGCGTCGGCCGAGAAGAAGCGCCTCGCGGATCAAACCAAGGCCGATATTGCGCGGTTGCGTCAGCAAATGGAGAGCGAGGTTGCACGCCTGACCAATCAATCGCGGGCCGAGTTGCGAAGGTTTTCTGCCGAGGAGAGCATTCGCCTTGCCGAGCAGAAGCTTAGGGCACAGATCGATGGAGCGGCGGGCGCGAAACTAGTTCGCGGCAGCATCAGCGAGATCGGAGGGCTGAATTAGTATGAGCGTTGAGACGATAGCCCGCCGGTATTCGACCGCCCTTGCCGATGTCGTGCTTGCCGCGGGCAATTCAGACGCGGTCGAGGCTGAACTCGCGACGTTTGGCGAGATGATAGATGGGAGCGACGAACTCACAAGTGTTTTCGCCAATCCCTCTATCTCGCACATAAAGAAAGAGAAGGTCCTTGAGCAGCTTATTGGCCGTACGAAACCATTGGTGACGACGGCAAATTTTCTCCGCGTCCTGCTCCAGAACGGCCGCCTGACCGAGCTTGGCAATATCAACGAGAGGTTCTCGGCAGTTTTGGAAGAGCGTGGCGGGCTGATCTCGGCCGAGATAACATCGGCCCAAGATCTGGCTGACGCCGAGCGCGCCGATTTTGAACAAGTGCTGGCGAGGCTGACCGGCAAGCAGGTCACCATTAACTACAGCGTTGATGCCGACATTATCGGCGGAACGGTGACGCGGATAGGCTCGACAGTTTACGACTCGTCGGTGAGGACAAAGCTCGAATCGCTCAAGATCGAGTTGATCGGAGCAAAGTAGATGCTGCAGGGACTACGCACGGTCAGCTATAAGGTCGATGATCTTGCCGCTGCCAAGAAGTGGTACACGTCGCTGCTCGGTTTTGGCCCGTATTTTGACGAGCCGTTCTATGTTGGATTTAACGTCGGCGGCTATGAACTTGGCCTCGACCCTGACAGCGAAGGAGCGATCCGCGGTGACAGCCCGGTGGCGTATTGGGGCGTTGGGGATATAACCTCCGCAATTGAAAAGTTAAGAACGGACGGCACCGAGATCGCCACGGAGCCGATGGATGTCGGCGGCGATATCAAGGTCGCGTCGGTCCACGATCCTTTTGGAAATTTGATAGGACTTATTGAAAATCCGCATTTTAAGATAAAGGAAAGGTCTTAGGTCTTTGGTTTTAGGTTTTTGAAAAACCTAGATCCTGGAACCCAAAACCAAATTCATATGGAAGCTATTAAAGCAAACGAGATCAACGAGATAATTCGTGCACAGATCGAGAATTTTGACGCATCGATGACGGTTGCCGAGGTCGGCACTGTCATCAAGGTCGGCGACGGCATTGCTGAGATCTACGGCCTGGAAAAGGTCATGGCCGGCGAACTGCTTGAATTTGACCACGGCGTGCGCGGTTTGGCCCTCAACCTCGAAGAGGACAAGGTCGGCTGCGTGTTGTTTGGTGATTTTCAAAAGATCAAAGAGGGCGACGAGGCCAAGCGGACACGGCGCATCATGAGCGTGCCTGTTGGCGACGCGCTGGTCGGCCGCGTGGTCGATGCCCTCGGCAACCCGATCGATGAAGCGGGCGAGATCATCACGGACACATATTTTCCGGTTGAGCGGATCGCTCCCGGCATTATCGACCGCCAGCCGGTGAAAGAGCCGCTGCAGACAGGCCTCAAGGCCATCGACTCGATGGTGCCCATCGGCCGCGGACAGCGCGAACTGATCATCGGCGACCGCCAAACCGGCAAGACCGCCGTCGCGATCGACACGATCATCAACCAAAAGGGCAAAGACGTGATCTGCGTCTATGTCGCCATTGGACAAAAGGCATCCACTGTTGCGCAGGTTCGTCAAAAGCTTGAAGAATTCGGCGCGATGGATTACACGATCATCGTCAACGCCTCGGCATCTGATCCGGCTGCGATGCAGTTCCTGGCTCCGTATGCAGGCTGCGCGATGGGCGAATACTTTCGCGACAACGGCCGTCACGCCCTGACGATCTACGACGATCTCTCGAAACAGGCCGCAGCATACAGGGAAATTTCACTTCTCTTGAGACGGCCGCCCGGCCGCGAGGCGTATCCGGGCGACGTATTTTATCTACACTCACGCCTGCTCGAACGTGCGGCCAAGATGTCCGATAAGCGCGGCGGCGGTTCGCTCACAAGCCTGCCGATCATTGAGACGCAGGCGGGCGACATCTCTGCATACATTCCGACTAACGTCATCTCGATCACCGACGGACAGATCTTTTTGGAAAGTGATCTCTTCAATTCGGGCGTGCGGCCCGCCATCAACGTCGGTAATTCGGTGAGCCGCGTCGGCGGTTCGGCACAGATCAAGGCGATGAAACAGGTTGCCGGAACGCTTCGCATCGACCTTGCGCAGTTTCGCGAACTTGCGGCATTTGCTCAGTTTGGCTCTGACCTCGACAAATCGACGCAGGACCAGCTCGAACGCGGCAAACGCCTGACCGAGATCCTCAAACAGCCGCAATATGTGCCGATGGCAGTCGAGGATCAGGTATTTATCATTTGGACCGTGACGAACGGCCTCGCCGATGACATCGCTGTCGATGACCTCAAGCGATTTGAGGACGAGTTGACCAAATTCATCAAGGAATCGCACCCGGCCGTTCTAAACACCATTCGCGATAAAAAGAATATCGACGACGACCTCAAGGCCTCGATGAAGGAAGCCGTCGAGGACTTTAAGGCGACGCGTTGGCAAACGGCGACAGCTGCCGCGGCGTAACGATGTTACCTTCGTCGGTATGCTGTTAGGATGTAGATATGCAGTCGAGAATTCAGATATATACCGACGAGAAGGGGAACAAAAGCTCCATTATCGTTTCTTATGACGAGTGGAAGAAGCTCAATGATCGAGTGAGGAAGCTGGAGAATAAGCTCAGGATCGTTTCGAGTATCAGAAACGGGCTAAGCGAGGTCGAGGATGCCAGCAGGAACGGCAAGAAGCTG
This sequence comes from Pyrinomonadaceae bacterium, assembly GCA_018060305.1. Classification (GTDB taxonomy): domain Bacteria; phylum Acidobacteriota; class Blastocatellia; order Pyrinomonadales; family Pyrinomonadaceae; genus OLB17. The sequence goes on along the minus strand of JAGOWF010000006.1, from coordinate 14,762 downwards.
CAAAGCCTTGCGGATTTTGTGAATGAAAGTCGAAATTAACGTTACCGAGAGCTTTAAGAAAGCTGCTCGGCCGTTGATAAGGCGATATCGCTCGTTCCTCGATGACCTGACTTCCCTTGAAAAGGATCTCGTTCAGAATCCCACGCTTGGGACATCGCTGGGCGGAAACGTTTATAAGATAAGGCTCAGGGTCAAGAGCAAGGGAAAAGGAAAAAGCGGCGGGGCACGGGTCATATCGCTCATCGAATTTCTGGTCGAGGTTAACAGCGATAGATCGACGGTCGTAAATCTGATAACCGTATATGACAAGAGCGACCAGAGTGATATAAGCGACCGCGAACTGAGGAAACTGATCGCGGCAGTTCGACGGATCACCGAGTAACAGACAATGGCAAGCTTGCTAGACATGCGCCGGCGAATTAAGTCGGTCAAGAACACACAGCAGATCACTAAGGCGATGAAGATGGTCGCCGCGGCCAAACTCAAACGTGCGCAGGACCGCGTGATCGCATCGCGCCCCTTTGCGGGCAAGATGAGCGAGGTGCTCGGCGGCCTGAGCGGCAAGGTCGCGGGCGAATTCTCGCATCCGCTGCTCGATGAGCGGGGCGACGACAAGTACCTGATCGTGCTGATCAGTGCCGACAAAGGCCTTGCCGGGGCGTTCAATGCCAATGTTATCAAGGCTACACAGGCCTTTCTGCGTGAGCATGAGGGCAAGCAAAGCGAGATGATGCCCGTCGGACGCAAGGGCCGTGATTTCTTCAAACGCCGTAGCGTCACTTTTACGGACGAATACATCGGCCTGACCGGATCGGGTCAGGTCAAACATGCTGATGCCGTCGAGATCGCCAACATGGTCATCGCGCGATTTACCGAGGATGAGACGATCGACAAGGTCTTTGTAATTTTTACTGAGTTCAAGACCGTGCTCTCGCAAAAGCCGGTCATACAGCAGCTTCTTCCTATCCCAAAGACTGCCTCAGAAGAAGGCGAGGCCGCCGGTGTCGAGGCCGAGTATATCTATGAGCAGCCCGCTGCCGAAATATTCGGCAAGCTGCTTCCCAAGCAGGTCGAGACACAGATCTATCGCGGCATGCTCGAATCCGTCGCCTCGGAGCAAGGCTCGCGAATGACAGCAATGGATTCCGCCTCAAAGAACGCCGGCGAGCTCATCGACACGCTCACACTCAACATGAACCGCATCCGCCAGGCCGCGATCACCAAGGAGATCATCGAGGTCGTCAGCGGCGCCGCGGCAGCGTAGCCACACAGTTCCAAGTTCAAAGTTCCAGGTTCCAAGTTGGGTTATCGGGCTTGCAACTTTGAACTTTGAACTTGGAACTTCCCGTCTTGTGGTGTAGCATACTTTCGTTCAGTCGATAACAAGGGCAAACGCGGTTTGTTTGCGAAAAGCAGGTAGTTAAACACCAAAACCTCGGAGGCAACTATGGGAATGTTAGCAATACTGGGCTGGCTTCTTGCCATGATCGGAATGATCTGGCTTGTGGTTACAGCTATCCAGACAGGGACGACGACGGGCGAAAAAGTGATCTGGGCACTCGTGAATTTCTTGTGCCAACCGTTGGGCGGCATCATCTTTTACGTCGTTCGGAAGCAGGGATTGTATCCGCTGCTGATGGTCATTATCGGTTGGATACTGCTCGTAGCGGGCGGCGGCCTGAGCGGTTACGCAAACTTCTCGGGCATGCAACCATAGTGGTTGACGGACAGTCAACTAACAACTGGCGCGTATGGCTCTGGGCATACGCGCCGCTTTTTTTGTGGCTCGGCGTCATTTTTTATCTGTCGAGTCCGGAAGGCGCGTTTTCGAATACCTCGCGCATCATCGGGCCGTTGCTCGATTTCTTTTTTCCGGGCATGCCCGAGGCTACGCGGCTTGTCATTCATGGCTATGTCCGAAAAGCTGCGCATTTCACGGAGTATGCCGTTCTGGCCTTCCTGGCCGTTCGGACCTGTACAATGTCGGCGTCGCGATCCTTGGTGAGATCGCGGTTTTTGCTGTCGTTGGCGTTGGTCGTCGCGGTTGCAGTGCTCGATGAGATCAATCAGAGTTTTTCGGAGGCGCGAACATCATCCATGTTCGACGTTGTGCTGGACGTAGCGGGCGGCGTGATGGCAACGACGATCATGATACTGTTGAGACGACCGACCGTCGTCGATGTGACTGAGATGAATGAAACAACCGGAGACGGCGAAGAGTAGGTCACCGACGCTGTGGAAGCTGCCGTCCGGCGCGGAAGCAACAGCCGCAACCGAGGCGGCAGAGCCGCTCAGACGACTTTCCTTGAAAAAGCAACGGCAAAACTGTCGATACACCTTCGTGTTCCTGTCGATACAAACGCCCAAAAGTGTCGATACAAAACGCAGGTTGTGTCGTTACAGATTCGGCGACCAAGCTGCTCGCCGTTTCGCTAACATCAAACTCCTTTTCGGCAACTTTCTGTGATATTTTATCGTTAGGTTGTTTGCAGACAGGAGACTTATAAATGAGCATTGTTGATAAGATAAAAGAGGCCGCCCTTAACCAGTTTATTGAGGTAATTGAGTGGCTCGACGATAGTCAGGACACGCTGGTATATCGCTTTCCAGTCGCCGGACAGGAGATCAAGAACGGCGCCCAATTGATCGTCCGCGAATCGCAGGCGGCCGTTTTTGTGTTTGAGGGACAGGTCGCCGACGTTTTCACGCCGGGCAAATACGAGATCGACGGCGGCAATACGCCGATCCTTTCGAAACTCGGAGCGTGGAAATACGGCTTTAACTCACCATTCAAATCCGAGGTCTATTTTGTTAACACCAAACAGTTTACGGACCTAAAATGGGGCACGTCGAATCCCGTAATGATGCGCGATGACGACTTTGGCATCGTCCGGCTGAGGGCATTCGGGGCCTACAGTCTGCGTGTCACCGATCCGGCGGGCTTTATCAAGGAGATCGCCGGGACGAACGCTCATTTCCAGACTGAGGACATCGACGGACAGTTAAAGCGAGCGATCGTTACCGAGTTTTCTGACGCGTTGGGCGAACTAAAGATTCCGGCTCTCGACCTCGCCGCTCAGTACAAAGAGATCGGTGAAAAGATCCGGGCCCTCATCAATGACGACTTCAATAGCTGGGGCCTCGAGGTCACTAAGTTCTTTGTTGAGAATATTTCACTGCCGCCCGAGGTCGAGGAGGCAATGGACAAACGCTCCGCGATGGGAGCCCTCGGCAGCGTCGATCAGTATATGAAATTCCAGGCAGCGGACGCGCTTCGCGATGCAGCCCAAAATGAGGGCGGCGGAGCCGGCCTCGGTGCGGGTCTTGGAGCAGGTTTTGCAGTCGGAAATCAAATGGCCGGTGCCTTTGGGGCGGGGCCCCAGGGTGGTGCCGGCGGCGGCCAGACGGCTACCACGTCGTGTCCGGCGTGCGGCAAGGCAAACGCCGCAGGAGCCAAGTTCTGCGCCGATTGTGGCGGCAAGATGGAGGTCGTGCACGTGCCGTGCGTAAAGTGCGGGGCCAAACTCCGCGAAGGGGCAAAATTTTGCTCTGAGTGCGGCTCGACGCAGGAAAAGGTCAAGTGTGCGAATTGCCAGTTCGAACTCGCTGCAGGAGCCAAATTCTGTCCCGAGTGTGGAACCAAGACCGCCTAGTGGCGGCAATTGCGGAATTTCAACTTACGAATTGCGAATTGCTTTCATTCGTAATTCGTAATTCGTAATTCGCAATTCGTAATTGATTCTCATGGCTATCAGTCCCGAACTACTCAATATCCTTCGCTGCCCGCAGTGCAAATCAGAGCTGCAGATTGACGAAGGCGAGACGAGCCTCAAGTGCCTGAATCCTGAGTGCTCATTGGTTTACCCGATCCGTGACGAGATTCCCGTCATGCTTGTCGAGGAAGCGACGCGGGAAATGGAAAAGTGACGACAGAACATGGAGAATAAGAGACGGCCGCCGGGCCGTCTTTTTTTGGTTATGAGCATCGATTGGGCCAATGTTGAACGCGTCCTCGTCGTCAAGCTCCGTTCTATTGGCGACACGGTGCTGTCGACGCCGTCGCTTATCGCCCTCAGACGATTCCTGCCTGATGCTCAGATCGACATCCTTCTCGAAGATTGGGTCGCGCCCGTCCTCGACGGTTTCGATGCTGTCGATAACGTGATGCCGGTCGGGAGAGGCATCGGCGAACGGTTCCGGATGGGGTTGGGGCTTCGCCGCCGGCACTACGATGTCGCCTTTAACCTGCATGGCGGAACGACAGCGACATGGTTCGTCAGGGCAAGCGGTGCCCGTCACCGGATCGGCTACTCGGGATATCGTTACTCTTTTCTTTACAACTATTTACTGACATCGGCGGCGGATTTTTGGCTGCGGGACAAGACACATTCCGCCGAGCAGCAGCTCGCCCTGTTGGGTTTCGTCGGCGTGCCGGTCGATGACGGGCCAAAGAGCCGGCTTGTCGTTACGGATGCGGGCAGAACTGCTCGCGTCAGAGTGTGGCATGAGCGTGGCAATTATGCATTGATCCATCCAACCACTGCCTTCTTTACAAAACAGTGGCCGGTCGAGAACTTTGCCCGCGTCGCAGAATATCTGGCAGAGAATGGCATTCAGTCGGTCGCGATTTCATCAAAAGGCGAAGCCGCCACGCTCGGCCAACTTGTCACTGCTGCCAAAACGCCCGTCGCGGTCTTCGATGACCTGACTTTGCCTGAGATCACCGCCCTCGCATCAAAAGCGCGCATATTTGTCGGTAACGATTCGGGGATCGCCCATATTGCCGCGGCCGTCTCGACGCCGACGGTTGTGGTCTTTGGCTCGTCAAACCGCGGTCACTGGCGTCCATGGACCGACGCCCCGAATGAGATCGTATATGAGGAATTCGCGTGTCAGCCGTGTCCGGGCTACCGGTGCGAGGTTTACGGTGAACCAAAGTGCATCCTGAGCGTGAGGCCTGATGCCGTCATCGCGGCAGTATGCCGGCTACTTTCCTAAGCGCGTTTATTGACACTAAATGCGCTAAATACTACTATTTATAGTTTCGACTATTGTGGCCAAAGTGTCCCTAGTAGCCGGTAATTATGTTCGAATCGCTGTCCGATAAACTCAAGCAAACGCTGCGAAATCTGAGCGGCAAGGGCAAACTTACGCCCGAGCACGTTGACGCTGCTTTACGCGAGATACGGATGGCGCTGCTTGAGGCGGATGTTAACTACAAGGTCGCGAAAGACTTTGTGGAGGCGGTTCGTGTCAAAGCTGAGGGCGAGGAGGTCTGGAACGGCCTGAAACCGCACGAACAAGTCGTAAAGATCGTCTATGACGAACTGAGCGAACTGATGGGCGGCACGTCGTCTAGGTTGGTTTTTACCAAGCAAACGCCGAACGCCGTGATGATCGTCGGTCTGCAGGGCTCGGGCAAGACGACCTCGACCGGCAAGATCTCGCGGTGGCTCGCCGACAACCAGGAACGCAAGCCGCTGCTCGTCTCGACCGACGTTTATCGTCCGGCGGCACGCGAGCAGTTGAAGGTCGTCGGTGACGCAGTCAATGTTGCGGTTTATGAGGCCGCAGAGACAAACGACCCGATGACGATCGTTCGCGGGGCCGTCAAATACGCTAACGAGACGGGCTACGACACATTGATGATCGATACGGCCGGCCGGCTGCACATCGACGATGAACTGATGGCCGAGCTTGAGGCGATCAAGGCCGAGACAAAGCCGATCGAGGTGCTGTTTGTCGCAGATGCGATGACGGGACAGGATGCCGTACGTTCGGCTGAGGTATTTCACGAGCGTGTAGGCATCACCGGCGTGGTCTTGACGAAGATGGACGGCGACGCGCGCGGCGGTGCGGCATTGTCGATCAAACAGGTGATCGGGCAACCCGTAAAATTCGTCGGTGTCGGTGAAAAATACGACGCGATCGAGCCATTCTACCCGGATCGCATCGCCCAGCGTATCCTCGGCATGGGCGATGTGCTGACGCTGATCGAAGAGGTCCAGGGCAAGATCGATGAGAAAGATGCGCAAGAGCAACTCCTCAAAATGACGCGTAACCAGTTTACGCTTGAGGACTTTCAGAAGCAGTTAGGCCAGTTTAAGCAGCTCGGCTCGATGTCAAAATTGATGAAAATGCTGCCCGAGCAGATGACCGGCGGCTTGCAGATCACCGATGAACAATCCGCTGTTGTCGATCATCAGATGAAGCGGACCGAGGCGATCATCGGTTCGATGACGCGGCAAGAGAGGAACGATCATCGCGTGATCGACGCCAGCCGCAAGACACGTATCGCGGGCGGCTCTGGCTCGACGATCGGCGATGTAAATCAGCTTCTGCGTCAGTACGAGCAGATGAAAAAGATGATGGCCCAGATGAACCGCGGCGGCCTGTTTGGCGGCATGGCCCGCAAGATGGCCGGTGGATTAGCGGGCGGGCTGGGCGGCCTGATGGGCGGTGGCAATCCGCTCGGAATGCTCGGCGGCGGTTCGGCGGTGAATTATTCGGACGACGAGTCGAATGGCTCGGTAAAGAGCATCAAAAAGAAGAAGAGGCACAAAAAGAAAAGATAGAAACATTGTTAGCGGGAGTATCATCATATTTTGAGGTGATGAAAATGGAGAATTCCTTTCAGAGAACAAAGAAAACCCTTGCCGAACTTTCTCGTTCCATTGAAGAGAAGGATATTGCGGTACTACGTTCTCGACGCGAGTGGAGCGGTGCGGACGTTGTCATTACGTCGCAAACTCAGGATAGATCACAGGTGGGTGGATTTTATCCCGAACCCCGGACTGTTGTCACGAGATTCTCGGCCGAGGTGAGTTGGCTATTTGAGCGCCTTCGCGATGCTTTTTCGGGACTTATCGATGGCACTTCCAAGATAGAGTTTTACGGCCGGCTTGCGAAGGCAGCGGCCAGCTATCAGAACAAGGTGAATGGCGGCGAAAATGCGAAGGAAATAATGCGCGTCGTACTTTATGAGGCCGTCGCGATGCTAGAAGAAATGGAGGAAGGGACGTTCGATTTTCTTGAAGTTACATCAGGTAACACGATACTCGCGGATTTGGTCGAAGAGTCGGAGAGAAGCGGGTACATGGGGGTCGAGGCGACCGCGGAGTTCTTTCAGAAGATGGAGGAAAAACACTTGTGAACTTGGAGCTGACTAACGATGCTCGTTCGTTCCTGCAAGATTTACCTTCAAAGCAATACAAACAGGTAGTAGGCAAGATATTTGAGTTGCAAAGAAATCCGTATCCACAGGATGCCAGGCACCTTTCGGGGTTGCAAGGATATAGGCGAATAACATCGGGCGAATTTCGGATCGTCTATACGGTTATCGGAGAAACTATAAGAATAGCGCTGGTCGGAAAGCGAAATGATGATGAGATTTATCGTATTTTACGACGCAAGAATTTGTAGATAAGGAAAATTGGGAAGAATATGCTAGCAATCAGTTTAATGAGAATGGGCGCGAAAAAGAGGCCTTTTTACCGCGTCGTTGTAAAGGAAAAACGCTCAAAGCGTGACGGCAAGTATCTCGAAAACCTCGGGACATACGATCCGCTTGCGGACCCGGCCGATGTGCGGCTCAACCACGACCGCATCCAGTATTGGATCGGCGTCGGTGCTCAGCCGACCGACACGGTGGCGAGCCTGATCAAGAACAATCCTGTAATGTCCGACGAGGAACGTGATGCGATGCTCGCCGTGCGGGCAGAGAAAAAGGCTGCTGCCGATGCAGAACGTGTCGCAGCCCGTAAGGCTGAGGAAGAGCGTCTCGCTGCCGATGCCGCTACCGCCGCTGAGGCGAAAGCCGCAGCCGATGCCGCGGCCGCAGCAGAGGCCCCGGTCGAGGAGGCTCCAGCTTCCGAAGTGCCGGTCGAGGCATCTGCCGATGAGTCCGCTGTCGCTGAAGAGCCGGTTGAGGCTGCCGCCGAGGAAGCTCCAGCCGCAGAAGCGGAATCAGCACCCGTTGAGGCAGAAGCAGCTGCGGTCGAAGCGGCCGCCGAAGAGGCTCCGGCAGCCGACGCAGACGCGGCACCGGCCGAAGAGGCTGCAGCTGCTACGGAAGAGACACCGACTGAGGAAGGGCAGGCGGCTTAACCGAACCAGATGAAGGAAGCGGTCGAGAAGATCATTACCTCGCTTGTGAATGAGCCCGATGCCGTCGAGGTGGACGAGATCGCGGACGGCAAGAATGTGCGCATCGAGGTCCGCGTTGCCGACAGCGACATGGGCCGGATCATTGGCCGCGAGGGGCGGACCGTAAAGGCGATCAGGAATATCCTGTTTGCCGTCGGGCAAAAACATGGCCGCCGGTATCATCTCGATCTGATCGAGGATTAAGCTTGTCGAGTTCGTGGAGTTCATAGAGTTCATGGAGAGGAAACGCTCAACGGACTCGGAACAATTGACGGGCTTGGTTGCCGTGGCGAGGGTCGCCAAGCCTCGCGGCATCAAGGGCGAGGTCGTCGCCGACCTGCTAACGGATTTTCCTGATCGTTTCGACGGGTTGGAAAACGTAACGGCGCTTACGCCAAACGCCCAGCGGCGGAGATTGACAATTGAAAGGTACTGGTTTCAATCGGGCCGCATCGTGCTGAAATTCGACGGTATCGATTCGATCGATGAGGCCGAGGCTCTGCGAGATGCTGAGATCTGCATTCCCGAGAGTGAGGCGGTCGAGCTCGAAGAAGGCGAGTTTTACGACTGGGAGCTTGCCGGGTGCACCGTCGAAACGATCAAGGGTGAGCGGATCGGGACAGTTCGGGAGCTAATGCGGACGGGAGGAGCAGAGCTGCTCGTCATCGATGGTGCCAAGGAGTTTTTGATACCTTTCGTCGAGGCGATCTGCGTCGAGGTCGATCTTGAAAATAAGTTGATCCGGATCGATCCACCGGAGGGATTGCTGGAGTTCTGACAAGCGCGTCGGACCGCAGGCTGCCAGCCTGCGTATTTCTGACATAAACGCCGGCAAGCTGCCTGCGTTCCGACGATGAAGATCGACGTTCTCACAATTTTCCCCGAGTTCTTCGAGCAGGTCTTTGACTTCGGGATAATCCGCCGGGCAAAACTGGCGGGGATCGTTGAGATAAACGTCCACGACATTCGTGAATATGCGGTGGACAAGCACAAGATGGTCGATGACCGGCCGTTTGGCGGCGGCGACGGAATGGTGTTAAAGCCCGAACCGATATTCGCCGCGATTGAAAATTTGACCGGCACAAGCGACCGCGACCGCTATCCGGCGAGCACGCGTGTCGTGATGCTCTCGCCGCAGGGACGTCCGTTTGGGCAGCTAGCGGCAAAAGAGTTTGCAGGTGATGCGGAGCATCTTGTGCTCATTTGCGGCCGCTACGAGGGCGTGGACGAGCGAGTGAACGAAGCTCTGGTCACCGACGAGATATCGATCGGCGATTATGTGCTCTCGGGCGGGGAACCGGCGGCGGTCGTTGTGGTTGACAGCATCATAAGGCTCTTGCCGGACGCCCTTGGCAGTGAGACATCGGCTGAGAACGATTCGTTCTCGCAACAGTTGCTCGATTGCCCGCACTATACGCGGCCGGCGGAGTTTAGGGGAATGAAGGTTCCCGAGGTTTTATTGAACGGCAATCATGCCGAAATTGAAAAATGGCGCTTACGAAAGGCGCTTGAAAAGACGAGGGCCGTGCGCCCCGATCTAATAAAAGACGAAAATGGTGAATGTGAATAGAAGTTGCGGAGTTGCAGAGTTGCGGAGGTACGGTGTCTTAGAACTCTGTAAGCCTGTAAATCTGAAACTGTCGTAACTATTTGTTGACCTCTGGCCGAAGGACAAAAATGAACAGACTAGACATTGTCGAAAAGACCCAGTTAAAAGAGACCATTCCAGCCTTTCAGCCCGGCGACACCGTACGTGTTCACGTGCGGATCAAGGAAGGCAACAAGGAACGCCTGCAGGCTTTCGAGGGCGTGTGTATCGCACGCAAGCACGGCGGCGCGCGCGAAACTATCACGGTGCGAAAAGTGAGCTTTGGCGTTGGCGTTGAGCGTATCTTTCCGCTTCACGCGACGGTCGTCGATCATATCGACGTGATCCGCCGGGGCAAGGTGCGGCGTGCGAAGCTTTATTACCTTCGCGATCTGCGCGGCAAGGCTGCCCGCATCAAGGAACGCGACACGCGTAACAAAGCGCAGTCGGCGAAATAGCGTCCGCGGCGACAATTTAGTTTTTGAGACACGAGGCGGTATAATCCGCCTCGTGAACGATTTTTCACTTTCAGCCGATCGCACCGTTTGGTCGATTGGCTGTGACTTTGAAGAACAGGCAGGCAGCGAGGGTTACCGCCTTATCGCCGGCGTCGATGAGGTCGGCCGCGGCTGTATTGCGGGGCCTGTGGTGGCCGCCGCCTGTATCCTCGACCTGACAGGGCCGCTTCCCGACGGCCTGGATGATTCAAAAAAGCTCACGCCGGAGAAACGTGACCACATCGCCGCCGAGCTGCGCGAGCACGCCGTCGCATTCGCGATCGGCCAGATCGAGGCCGACGAGATCGACCGCATTAACATCCTCGAGGCCACGAAAAAAGCCATGCTTGCGGCGATAGACGCTCTGACGCCGAGGGCCGACTATCTGCTCATCGACGCCCTTCGCCTCAAGCTCTCGCCGTTGCCGCAAAAGGCAGTTATCAAGGGCGATGCGATCTCCGTGTCAATTGCCGCCGCCTCGATACTTGCCAAAACATTCCGTGACGATCTTATGACAAGTTACGCCGTCGAATTTCCGCAATACGGTTTTGCCGAGCATAAGGGCTACGGCTGCCAGTCGCATTACGATGCAATACGGGAACACGGCCCGTGCCGGATTCACAGGATGAGCTTCAAAGGCGTATCTGAAGAAAGGAGTGATGCGGCAACCCTCTTTTGATCCGCGGTTACAGTGAGATCCAGGCTGTAGGCTGCTTCGGCTGCGAGATCGATACCGTCGTTTCTGCTTTGAATAGCGGTCCGCGCATCTGTAATGCGATCTCGGCATTTATCTTGGCGAGATGTGGCTCGTTGGCGCGTTGCGAGAGATGTGCGAGCACGATGTGACGGGCCGCGCCGTCAAAATCGGCCGTGAGCCAATCTGAAAGGTCCTCGTTCGACAAATGACCGGTGTGTGACATTATCCGCTGTTTGAGATCCCAGGTATAGAGCGAACACGCACGCAGCATGTCGCGGCTGTGGTTCGATTCGATCACGACGGCGTCGCATCCATTTAGATTCGCCCTGATCGTGTCGTCGATGTGGCCAAAGTCCATCAAGGTCGCGACCTTTATGCCATTTCGCCTCGCGACGAAACCAAAATTATCGACCGCGTCATGCGGCACGCCAAAAGGCTGAAAATCGATATCACCTATCCTAAATTCTCGATGCGATTCGATCTCGACGGTGCGGCCGTCAAATGCAGCACGGCGTTTCGACGATTCGCTGTCGCCATTACGCCCGCCCGCGCGCGTTTCGTAATAAGCGTCCTCTGTGCTGCTTGAGATATAGACCGGACATCTAAGCGAGCCCATCAGCACGCGAAGCCCACCGACGTGGTCGCCGTGTTCGTGCGTGACTAGAACGCCGTCGAGACGGTCATGAGGCACGCCGACCTCAGCCAGGCGGCGCATGATCTCACGTGCGCTCAGACCGGCATCGACGAGGACGTTTGTCGTCTCGCTCGATATCAGCACGCAGTTGCCGGTCGAGCCGCTGCCGAGGACGGTAAATCTCATTTTTCCCCTTGATACCGCGGACGCAGTGCCTTTGCCATCAGGCGTCTCGACAGTGCCGTGGGCAAATGCGCCCCGAGCGCCGCTCCGACCCGATTGACCATGCCCGGAACAAACCTCGCCCGCCCTGCACCGACGCTCTTCAAAAATGCCCCGACAGCCTCGTCCGCCGTGTGCTGCCCTTTGACGGTGACGGGCCGCTCGATGTTTGACGCGGCAAAGAAATTGGTCTTTGTCGAGCCGGGGCAGAATGCCATGATGCGGATACCGAACGGTTTATTCTCCTCAACAAGTGCCTCGGTAAATGAAGTCACAAAAGCCTTTGTCGCTGCGTAGGTGGCCATGAACGGTATCGGCTGAAACGACGCCGTCGATGAGACGTTGATGATCGTCCCTCGGCCCAACTCGCGCATCCTCTGCAGATAACGATGTGTGATGGCGACCAGCGCGCGGATGTTCAGGTCGATCATCGCGAGTTCGCGATCCAGGGGCAGCGTAGAAAAATCGCCGGCCGATCCAAAGCCTGCGTTGTTTATGAGCCAATCGATCTCGATGCCGTGACGGTCGGTCTCGGCGAGAAGCTTCGCGTCGGCGTCAGGTTTGGTCAGGTCGAGGACGACGTAATGGGCCAATATCTTTTCGCGGAGCATCAGCTCATCGCACAGTTCATGCAATGCCTCCTCTGAGCGAGCGACCAGCACCAGGTCGTGCCCCTGAGATGCGAGCTGTCTCGCAAACGCTTCGCCGATGCCGCTCGATGCTCCTGTTATCAGTGTTGTGGCCATGATTCACTATCCTCACCCTCCGCAGGCCTGATCGAGAGATATACAGACGCCGCCGCCGCCGCAAGGATCGTCACCGTACCAATCGTTCGGATGATGCCCGCAACAAGTTTGGTCGAGTCGAGCAGGCCAAATCTGCCAAGCATGTAGTTCCAGTCGTGAAAGCTACCCTCGGTGCCCGTAAAGCCGCTGGTCAGAACCAACTGCATCACGACGGCATCCGATGCATAGACCCACACATTCAGGATACTCTGGCCAACCCAAAACAGCACTATCGCAGCGGAATAATAGCTCCGCTGCCAGATAAAGTAACCGACAAAGACGGCAGGCAGAATAACCTGAAAGAGCGAGCCGCCCGCGATGCCGAGGAATTCGCCAAAGATGCGGAACAGCAGATGTCCAAACTCATGTATCGGCAGGTCGACGTTATCGAGAAAGCTGCCGCCAATCGGCACATAAGCGATCCACAAAAAGTAGACGCTCGTTAGCACCGCGAAAACAAGCTTCGGAATGTTAGGCCTCAAGATCGTGTGTCTGATTTGTGTGAGAACTGCTCACGCGAGATCGCGTAAACGACGCACTCCATTCCGTAGTGCGGCTCCGTTCTTTCATACTGCATCCCGCACTTTTCCATTATCCGCCATGAACCGGTATTGTCGGGATCGGCGACCGCGACGATCCGTTGAAGGCGGCATTTCTCAAATCCGAATTTGAGCCAGCCCATCGCGGTCTCATAACCGTAGCCCTGACGCCAGAACCGCTCGGACATATTATAGCCGACCTCGATCTCGCCCGTGTCCTCGAGCGGCTGCAGTCCGGCTGTGCCCATGCGTTCGCCAGTGGCCTTGTTTATCATCACACTGAAGCCAAATCCGAACTTCTCGTGACATTCCATATAGTATTTGATCCGCTTGGCGAGAGCCTCGGAATTCTGCATCGCCGTGCCGCCGAGATAGCGGTTGACCGCCTCGGGCGAGCGCATCTCGATGAGCCACGGCAGGTCGTCGTCGGTGAACTTCCTGAAAATCAATCTTTCCGTTTCGATCATGGTGAAAGCCGTGCGATCCTCCACTCGCCGCTGTCGAGCGTGTAAACGATGCGGTCGTGCAGGCGGCTTGGCCGTCCTTGCCAAAATTCGATGCGGTCAGGGACAACGCGAAAGCCGCCCCAATGCGGCGGTCGAGGCACGTTCCCCAGGGCATATTTGGCCGTCAGCTTTGCGGCACGGGCCATGATCACCGCACGCGACGCTATCTCTTCGCTCTGGTTCGATGCCCACGCTCCGATGCGGCTGAGGAAAGGACGCGAATTGAAGTACTCATCCGATTCCTCCGCCGATGCTCTCGTGACCGTTCCGCTGATGTTGATCTGGCGTTCCAGTTCGGGCCAGAAGAAATTTAACGCCGCAAAGGGATTTGCGGCAAGCGCGCAGCCCTTGCGGCTGTTGTAATTCGTAAAGAAGACAAAGCCGCCGCTGTCAAATCCCTTGAGCAGTACGACACGCGATGATGGTCGCGCATCTTCGCCGACGGTCGAGAGAGTCATCGCGGTCGGCTCATCTGTTTCGGCCGCGATGGCCTCGTCCATCCACTTTCCGAATTGAACAACAGGATCCGGCGAGACATTCGCCTCCGAGAGTTCCTCTCGTGAATAGTCGCGGCGAATATCGGCGAGGCGCTTGTCCATTGTCAGATCAGGTGAATGAGCAGCCCGTCCTTTAGCTTCGGCTCGAACCATGTCGATTTGGGTGGCATTATCGCGTTCATGTCCGAGACGGCCAACAGGTCGTCCATTGTCGTAGGATACATCGAGAATGCTGCTGCGACTACCCGCTCATCCACCAGGCGTTCGAGCTCTGCTGTGCCCCGTTTGCCGCCGACAAAGCCGATGCGGTCGTCGGTGCGTGCATCGTGAATGTCGAGCAGCGGGCCAAAGATATTGTCCTGCAAAATGCTCACGTCGAGCCGCTCGATCGGGTCGGGCTCACGAATGTGTTGCAGATTGTAGCGAAATGAATACCATTTACCGTCCAGATACAGGCAAAAATCGCCGTGGTTCTGCGGCACCTTTTCGCCTGTGCCGGTGAGGACAAATGTTTCCTTTAGGCGAGCAATAAATTCATCACCGGTCAAGCCGTTAAGGTCCTTGACGACGCGGTTGTATGGCAATATTCGCAGGTCCTCAGCCGGGAACATTCCCGTGACGACGAAGTTATATTGTTCCTCACCTGTGTGAT
>JAGOWF010000151.1 GCA_018060305.1 Pyrinomonadaceae bacterium | reverse complement strand
TGCCAAAATAGGCGACAAGCGCACCAATGACCGCCAGGCCGACGATACTGGCGGCGATGACGGTTCGCGAGATTCCGTTCGGGGCAATTGACGAGATTCTCATGGTCTGTAAGGACACTGGCTGGCGTCCTGTGGCACTCGGACCGGATCAATGTTCAGGCGGACACAGGGCGCCGCCGCAGATGTCCTCTCAAATGGCGTGCCACGCCGCAGAGGCTGTAAAATATTGAGAAATCAGGAAGTTGTGGCCGTTTCGATGGCAGATATTCGGTCAGAATGACGGCTCGAATCGGTCAGGCTGAAGGCGTCCGCTCGGCAGAACGGGCCCGCAGGAAGTATGCAAAGTAGCCATACATCGACCAGAGGGCGGTAATGACCGACACCCAAAGCGCCCCGCGGCCGACGAGATAGCCAAAGACCTTCCAGTCGTTAGACGTGAGCGACATTTGTGCCAGATCGGCGAAGGCCGTCTGCACCTCGGGGACACGCCAGAAGAATGCTGGATAATCGAGGCCAAAGTTTGACACCGGCGGATTGCCGCTCGCTGCGGCTACGAGCAGGGCGACGATCGCGACGCACTGGGCCCACATCTTAAACTTGCCCATTCCCTGAGCCTGTATGACGATGCCCTCGCTGGCCGCGACCGACCGAAGGCCCGTGATGATAAATTCGCGGCCGATGATCACGACTACCGCCCATGACGGGGCGAGGTGTTTCTCGACAAGGACGATCAGGGCGGCTGAGATCAGCAGCTTGTCGGCTATGGGGTCGAGAAATTTGCCGAGCGTTGAGACCTGCTTACGGCGTCGGGCAAGCTGTCCGTCAAAAATATCGCTGATTGCCGCGATCAGAAAGATCACGATCGCGAGAGCATAGGCGTCGATCCCAAACCAATGCTCGGCGACCGGCGTCAACAGCACGACCACCAACAGAGGCACGATCACGATCCGGCCGAGCGTAATGTAATTTGGCAGGTTCACGCGACTACAACCTAGATATTACGCGTAAGCCACGCGATAACAAAAACAGCACATGCGGCCCGCCGTTCGATCGCGGCCAATGCGTATCTATGGAAGGAATTCAACACGCTGTTGGCAACATCTCGAACAACACAGTGCCTGACCCCGAACTCACGCATGCTGCGATCGATTTCCCTATGACACGAATGAAGTGCGCCTAGAAAAGGTGTGTTAGAATCGCGGTATGGAAACCGTCACGCTCAACGCTCATTTTGACGGCAAGCAGATAGTGCTTGACGAGCCTCACGCGCTCGAACCCGACACCAAACTGGTCGTTAGCGTCGTTCAACAGCAAAACGGTCACCGCGATGATTGGACCGATCTCTCGCTTGCTAATCTCGAACGCGCCTATGCTGACGACGAGCCGGAATACTCACTCGACCTGATCAGAGAGCGGAACCCTGCTTATGAAGGAAGGTGATGTCGCACTTGTCGGTATGCCACAGGCCGACGGTTTCGTAAAGAATCGTCCGACGATCATTCTTCGTGAAATGCCGCCGTTTGGTGACATGCTCGTATCCGGTGTGAGCACACAGGTCCATCAGGAAGTCAGAGGCTTTGACGAGACAATATTGCCGTCGAACGGCGACTTTGCCGCAAGCGGACTTGTCCGCGGCTCGTTGATACGACTTGGCTTTCTGACGCTCATCCCTCAAAACCAAATTATCGGTACCATCGGTTCGATCTCATCGGCAAGGCATCAGCGGCTATTACGAACGCTGAGTGAACATCTCGTAGCACGCAAATGATCTGCATGCCCTCGCCGAGAGCAATGCACAGTTTAAAGGGATGGTTCCGAGCGGCCGGAGCGGGCACGTGCGGCCCGCCGTTGAATTGTGCCTAATGCCGATCTAGGGGAGAAATCCCAACGCGCTGCTGGCGGCATCTCAAGGAACGTAGTGGCTGACCCGTCCGCTTCTCCGAGCGGCAAAGATCAAGCTGGCGAAGGAGTAGAAATTGAATCACCTATCAATGATACGCCTTTTGAAATTCGTCGCGCTTGATGCCTGCCTGTGTGCAGATCGTTCGCAAAGTTGAGGATTTGATCGTAGGATGGTTTGGCATCGTTAATGGTGTCAGGGTTCCGTCGTCGTTCTCTCTTACCATCGCGATATGCTCACGTTCGCGGACGATTGAGAATCCGAGCCGTTCTAACGCCCGAATCACTTTGCTTTCGGTGCATCAACGGGAAACTTACTCATCAGGCGGCGAGTTGCGCTTCGGCAATAAAGGCTTCGAGCACTGGGGATTCGCTGTCGAATGCATCCCGGCCAAATGTTTCAATATGAAAATTAATCGCCGATTCAACGTTCGCCAATGCTTCCTGATAGGTATCGCCCTGCCCGACCACGACGCCTTTCAGCCCCAACGGGTAAGAAACAAAGCCATCAGAATGCTTTTCGATCACGAGTTTTAGTTTATCCATGGCATCAGGATTTGAGCATAGATTCAGGCTGACGAGAGGCCTGCCTCGTCCTATTTTACCGTCCAATTTTACTCACTACCGCGCGGCTAGAGCCTTGCCGGTCAGACAGCAAATACTTCACGCCGCCCTCGTCAACAGCCGTCATCCCGCCGTATTCCGTTACCATCCGCCCAAAGGCATCATAAACAAAAAACGTCCACACCATGCTCTCAAGAAACGTCGCCACGCGATTACCGGCCGCGTCATACACCGCACTCGAAGGATCGACCATCGCCATGTTGCTCGATGACGACACCATCCGACCATTCGCATCATACGCGAGACTAACATCGCGGAACTTATCATCGCTAACAACATTCCCAGCCTCGTCATAGTTCGTCGCCGAAGTCAGCCGATTCGTCGCCTTGCTGATGTGACTGTCCTCAATCGCCGTATATGGCAAAGGGTGTTGCTGTCCGCTCGAATTATTATTTGCACATTGTCGACTAATTTGCGCCTCCGTAAATCTTCCGAAGGACCCCGCTATTATCGAATGTCAAGAACAGATCATAATGCCCCTTAAGGGATGTGTAACCGATGAACTCGTGAAGTAGTCCCTGATGCTTTCGTGCTTCCCAATACAAAGTAATTCGAAGATCTCCGTTCTCTTTGGAAAATCGAACATCATCAAGGGGAAGCATAACGAGTGCATGAACCTCATCGAATGTTAAACCCACTCGGATTTCGTTGTGAGCCGCTCGCAAAATCTGATTGTGATGATATTGTCTATTTGACTCGAGGCGGAGTACCAAGACTATCGGTACGATAATCGCCACGGACGTCACAAACACCATCAGCGGTAACTTGATTAGGTATCTTCGTGCTGAGAGCATCATCGCGAGAATCGCAGTGCCTGGCCCCGTCTGCTTCCTATTGCCGTCTGCTTCCTATTGCCCGTCTTACTGATGTCGGTTTCTCCTTCGATCGGCGTGTACGGCACCGGACTCGCCTTCCTGAACATTCCTTGAGCCATCGGTTAAAGGTCCTGTTCACCCGAGCCCTCGCGACCACTAGTTCGATAAAGAAGATACGCGATTAGAGCGCTCATCAGGGCGTAGACCAAAATCGCCAACAGGATACCTAGGAGCCAAGTGAGCATAAACGGAATACCCGAATAAACCGGAAGGCCGTTTTCGTAACGTTCGATAAAACTCGCGCGAACCAATAGCCAGAGTGAATATGATGGCCACAGCAATAGCGGAGCGGCATACCCGCCAAGCAACTGGCTTCGTCGCGTTCGGTGAGGGCGTATTTTTGGCGTGGGATCAGGTTGCCGGCGAAACCCTGCGCGACGGTGCGCAAGCCGACACTGGAAGCAATTTCCTCGCCGTAGGCCGTGTAGTCAGTACGAGCGAGAACATAGCCAGAATTGCTCACAACCGCCCGATTCGAGCCTTGCCAGTCTGACAGTAAATACTTCACCCCACCCTCATCGACAGCCGTCATCCCGCCGTATTCCGTTACCATCCGTCCAAAAGCATCATAGACGAAGAACGTCCACACCATGCTTTCGAGGAACGTCGCCACGCGCTGACCCGCAGCATCATACACCGCACTCGAAGGATCGACCATCGCCATGTTGCTCGACGACGACACCATCCGCCCGTTTGCGTCGTATGAGAACGAACTCTCGCGGAATTTGTCATCCGAAACAACATTCCCCGCCTCGTCATAGTTCGTGGCCGAAGTCAGCCGATTCGTCGATTTGCTGATGTGCGAAGCCTCAATCGCCGTGTAGGGCAACGGGTTTTCCTGCCCGCTCGTCGGATTCGACGCCGCTTTTCGATACATGTTCCCAAACCGATCAAAGTCAAATGTTTGCTTGTAACTCAACGCATTCGTATCGCCCCGCCGCTCCTCAGTTTCCTTTAATCTGCCGATGTGATCGTATTGAAACTTCTGCGTCCACTGCTTGTTCGTGCCGATGTAGCTTTCGATCTTCGCCAACTGCCCGTTGTTCTTTGTCGTATCAAGATTCCCAGAACCGTCGATCTGCCCATAGCCGTAATCATACTTTTGCAGCACCGACGAGTCCTTTGTCAGCGTCTGATTAACCATCTGCAACCGATCATTCAAGGCAAAACTCTGCACCGTCGCATTCCCAAACGCCATCGAAGACACGCTCCCGCCCTTGCCCTCATACTCAAGCCCGCTCAAAAATGTGCGCGAACCATCCGCAACACCCGCCAATCTGCCCTTTGCATCGTAAGAATTCGTCACAACACGCCCGCTCGGATATTTTTCAGAGATCAACTGCCCCGCCAGATTGTAACCATATTCCAGATCATACTGCTGTCCCGTTATCCACTGCCGATGCTTCACAACCCGGCCCATCTTGTCGTATCAGACGTGCTGTTTTGTAGACGAGTGTTCACGGCTAGAATGCTTTTGGGTGAGCGTCTGGGCAATCAAGGCCCGCTACTCCAACGGGCAGACTTACAAATTCTATTGTCCTAACCTTGTTTTCACGCACGTCAATCACAATACCTCTAACCCTATATTCTACTAACTCAATTTCGCCATCGTGATCCTCCCTCATCAAGGAGCTTCCCTGATCATTAGGACACTCGATAAATCCGTAGCGAGTAGTTACGAAATTCCTGCCATAAACCTCGGTAAGCCTGGCAAAACTTAAATTGTGAGGATAAATAGTTATGTTCGTGAGAACGCCCGATTTTTTTACGGAAGAAGCAACTAATTTACCGGTAATTTCCTCGCTATAATCGTATTCATCATTCCAGTCAGGCACCGCTTCTGTGGGTAAATCATCGGGGGACTCATATGAAGATACGGGTTTCCCCAAAACCCTAAGTAAATCATCGCGCGAAGCCTTGCCAAGAATAAGGCCCTTAAACGTAGCTGGATTCCATCCCGTCAAAATTGGCGTTCCAGCCGGTACTACGTCCGTTGAGGGAGGCTGAGCAGGTTGACTTAAGTCAATTGGAAAGCAGGCACCCATAAAAAAAACACCTAGCAAAACAATTATTTTCATGTTAAGTGATAGCATTAAAATAAGCCGCCTGAATTCTTATGCCGAGTTGGGCTTGAAATCCTTCGGACAGGGCGAATTCAGAAATTTCTCCGGATTTAGAACCTTTCCATTCTTACGGATTTCGAAGTGAACATGAGCCTCGGTAGAAGGTTGTCCTGATGCATTTCCCGATTGCCCTGACCACCCTATTACTCCTGCCGTTACATTGGTTACAACTGCGCGATCCCCTTTGGTGACCCCAGCGTCACTTAGGTGTCCGTAGCGAGAGGTGTAACCATTGCCGTGGTTAATAGTAATCATTAGCCCGTATCCACCCGTATCCGAGGCCGATCCGGTTACACCGGAGACCTTACCGGAGGCGAGGGGTAATACAGGCGTTCCAACCGGGGCAGCAACATCTGTCCCGGTATGTGTGTATATCCTACCCGCATTTCTACGAGGGGCCCCATAATGTCCCCTCCCTCGTTCGCCAGGTCGAATCTCTCCGGGAGTTCCCGAGTTTACAGCGTTAATTCCGGGCCGACCCGTAATGGGGTTATTTCCACAAGCAACGGTATTTTCATTAGGCGTTCCACCGCCACCGCCACCACCACCGCCCATTATCTCTATCGGTTCGCTGGGGGTTTGGTAACAGCCGATTCCGAAGAGAAAGCACATTTCCATTTGAGTTCTCTCCCGTGGTGGCGGGCCTATCATGAAGAGGCCACTTGGATCGACATAATCCAAGGGCTGACTACCGACATAGGAATAGCGATTAAAACTCTGTGGATCGGCGATTGACATGGAGCCGCCGTAGGGGTCGGGGCTGGTCCAGCGGCCGGCGCGGGGTTCGTGTTTGCGAAACCATGTGTGGTCGAGGCCGGTGGCTTCGTCGCGTTCGGTCAGGCCGTATTTTTGACGTGGAATGAGGTTGCTGGCGAATCCCTGCACCACGGTGCGCAAGCCGACACTGGAAGCGATTTCTTCTCCGTAGGCTGTGTAGTCATTACGAGCGAGAACGTAGCCTGAGTTGCTCACAACAGCTCGATTCGATCCTTGCCAATCTGACAACAAATATTTCACCCCGCCCTCATCGACAGCCGTCATCCTGCCGTATTCTGACACGATTCTCCCGAAGCTAGATTCTATGCGGATACGCGGCGATAACAAAAACGGCGGGCACATGCGGCCCGCCGTTCTGGATCGTGCGTAATACCGATCTAGGGAAGAAATCCCAACGCGCTGTTTTGCGGCGTCGCGAGAATCGCAGTGCCTGACCCCGTCCGATTCAGGACTTTTGCCAGCCCCTGATCTACTTCAGGATGCCAATCCGAAAGTAGGTCAAGGGC
>JAGOWF010000150.1 GCA_018060305.1 Pyrinomonadaceae bacterium | reverse complement strand
CTTTTCCCGCTCGACCGCCCACATCAGCGGCACGAGCGCAAACCACGCCGTCCACCACCATTCAAAATCCGGGAATGCGAGGATCAGCAGCCCGGCAGCGAGCAGGGCAAGCAACGCATTCTTCCACGACGGGAGCCATTTCACGACGTAAGCATAGCATTGCAGAAGCCCGCGCGTGAGCAAGGGCGATACATTCAAGTTCGAGGTGACTGTATCGCCCTCCCTTCACGGTCGGGCTTCTGCAATGTCAGGTTGAACGATATTCGGTCAGAAAGCGACAAATTTTGTCACCGCCGGCTGACGCGGTATGTCATTTATTGAGAGTCAGGCAGCGGAACAGGTCAGTATGACGATAGTCGAGAACGAATGCCTGCAGGGACTAATCAATATGAACGAAAACGTGCAGTAAAACCTGGAAACCACAGAAGTACCGATAAAATAAGGCGAGCCCGGCCTTGGGGGCCGGGCTCGATAGGGTAGGACAACTGAAGGAACGCTCGGAAGGTGTTAGAGCACAGTGGCAAACCGCGCTCGGAGTAGAGTTGGCGGCGGGGTCTTGATCAACTTCATCAAGCTAGCCGTAGATGTATAAAGCACGTGGCGTGCCAAAGGCACGAGTTCCGCGTTCAAAGTTCAAAGTTCCAAGTTTAAGACAACGAGAAAGCCCGTAAATACGGGCTTTTATAACGGAAATAATTTTGGAAAGCCGGCGGCTTTATAACTTGGAACTTGGAACCTGGAACCTGAAACTCACCTCGCGCACTAAATGGAACATTTATCCACGAGCCGCTGGAGCGAACCGACCTCGCTTCGCAGGGCCTCGGCCTCGCCTTTGCTCCGATCTACCGACGGCAACGCCTCGTTCGCCTGTGTCGCATACGTCTTTGCCTGTTGGCAGTCTTTGCGTTCGACGTAGATCTTCACGAGCGCTACATACGCTTCGACGGTGCGATTGTCCCAGAATGTTGCGGTCTTAAAGTAGCTGATCGCCCGATCGAGTTCGCCGCGTCTCATATTGACCTTGCCGAGCAGGAGGTACACCTCCGCGTTCATCGGCTCTCTGAGCAGAAGGCCGTTAAGGGCCACTACCGCCTCGTCATCACGCCCCAGCTTGACGAGTTCACGCGCCTCGGTGAGTTTTGCCTCAGTCTCGGACACCTGCGGCTCGTCGCCGCTGCCTTTGCGTTTGCGGCTGAGGATCTCTGCGACAAAGTCCTCTCGAGTTGGATCATCGAACCTAAGCAAGATTCCCGCGATGCTCTTCGACTTTTGCCAATCCAACTGCAGTCGGGCGTAGGATTTTTCCGGATCGAGAAGCTGCCTCGCCGAATTGTCTATTACTGTGGCGTGGGGGTCATTGAGTAACTCGAGGACGCGGGCCAAAAGGAAATGTGCCTCACCATCTTTCGCGTTTAGATAGATCGCGGCTTCGAGGGCCTTTCTTGCCGCCGCGTAGTTTCCACGCAGGAACTCAGCAAGGCCGTAGTTGAAGCTGTAGTTTGCTCGATTGGCCGTCGATTCAGCAGCGAGCTTAAGAAACTTGGTTCCTTCAATAAGGTAGGCTTCAGATTTGCCTTGATTCTTGCGTTCGGCCCGGGCGGCCTCGACATTAAGCACTCCAAGCATGTTTGCAATGCTCTCGGTCTCAAGCGACTTGTAGATCGGTGTCAGCGTGCCGAGCGCGACCTCAAAACTCCGATCCTGCATCGCCTGAAGGCCGGAAAAAAAGGCAGCCTCAACGTATGCGTCCTCGCTGCAATTGCTCGTGACCTTATTGCTCGGTGCCTGCTGGCGGCAAGCACCGACGCCCTGGATGACGTCGTTGAACGCAGCGACCGAGTCAGCCTTTCGCCCCTGCGCGGCGTAAAAGTGGCCCAGTTCGAGCGCAGCGTCCGCGTACGTCGTCCCATCCGGACGCACGAGTTTGTATTCGCGAATCGCGTTCTTCAGGTAGATCTCGCGGGCTGATGCATTCGAGCGCGAGGTGGTAAGGGCTTTGACAAAAGCCTCAAGCGCACGCGACGGCACCTTTGATTCTGCTTCGGCGATGAAGTTGTTCTTCATGAACGGGAACTGGTTCTTGTCCCGCCCATAGATGACCTTGTCGATGCGGTAGAGGATCTCCCATGCAAGTTCACCCTGAATGCGAGGTAGATTCTTGGTGGCGTCGCTGATGTTGAAACCGATACGCCGGCCGTCGGGGAAGTCCTCACTCACGATAGATCCGCTCGCGCGCAGGACTCGCGAATTAACGATAATGCTGGACGCCGTACCGTCGGCCTCGGGCAGCAGATCATAATCGCCGATGATCAGCAGCGTTGCCCCGGCACGCTGTGCGATCCGCAGCGACGTGGCTATCGAGGGGACAGAGGCGTCCGGCACGCGCATCTCGCGCTGGATGACCTTGCGTTCCTGATTTGAGAGCACCCGGAGTCCTTTATTACTCAGCAGGTCGGCCAGAGACTCGGCGAAACTCTCGCCGATCCAGTTTGATTCGCGATTCGTCGATCTATTGGCAAACGGCAACACCAAGACCGATCCGGACGACCGAGTCGTCTGCGCCGCGGCGAGCGACGCTGCGAGGCATATGAGTAGGGACGTGATTACTGATCTTTTTATCATCAAAAAACAAAAATTCGCTCGACGGCGAGCGAATTGGAATAATCGGTATGATGCCTGTTCGGCCGATAAAGATGGTATCCGGTACGGGATTTGAACCCGTGTTGCCGCCGTGAAAGGGCGGTGTCCTAACCCCTAGACGAACCGGACACAGACGTTTCGCCTGCTCGCAAGCGAACAGTAAGAATATCGGAGGGGTAAATTGATGTCAAACATAAACCGCCCCGCTAGCGGACTCTGGTAAAATACCAGTATGGGAGAATTAAAGACCGTAGAGCAGGTGATGGCACCTGCTGAGACACATTGGGTGGGCGATGGATTCCGGGTGCACAACTTCTTTCCGTTCGCATTGCCGGAAGACAGGATGAGCCCGTTTTATCTGCTTGATTACAACTCAAAGCATGATTTTCCGCCGACGCTGAAGCCTCGCGGCGTCGGGCCGCATCCACATCGTGGATTTGAGACGGTGACGATCTCGTTTCAGGGCAAGGTGGCTCATCACGACAGCCGAGGCAACGCAGGCGTGATCAGTGAAGGCGACCTACAATGGATGACCGCGGGCAGCGGCATCCTGCACAAGGAGTATCACGAGGAAGGCTTCGCACGCGCAGGCGGCATATTTCACATGGCTCAGCTTTGGGTTAACCTGCCTGCTAGCGACAAAATGACCGAGCCCAAGTACCAGGCGATCGAGGATACGCAGATACCACGTGTACAGGTTGCCGGCGGCACGGTCGAGGTCATTTCGGGTGAATTCAACGGTGTAACCGGCCCGGCCAGCACGTTTTCGCCTGTCGAGATGTATCGCGTCAGGCTGAAGAGCGGTGGACGAGCCGATTTCTCTTTGCCCAGCGGGTATAACACCGGAATGCTCGTCGCTGAGGGTGCGGTCACGATCAACGAAGGCAAGAACGTGCCGACGGACAGCTTTGTGGTCTTTAACAACGACGGAAGCGATTTTTCGGTCGATGCGGTCGAAGATACGCTGTGTCTTTTGCTGAGCGGCGAGCCGTTGAATCAGCCTATCGCGTCCTACGGGCCGTTTGTGATGAATACGAAGGACGAGATCCGGCAGGCGATGCGTGATTTTGGCAGCGGGCAGTTTGGACAGCTTGAATAGCCAAAAAGGTGACGGCGCACTCAGACAAGAAAGTTTCGAAATAACTGATAGTTGATAACTGACAACTGAAAACGGTTTTTTCCGTGCATTATCAGTCATCACTTAATCGTTATCCGTTATTCCGAGGTAGCTATTGCATCGACGCGATCACGGCCTTGATTTCGCCGTATGTGTAATCATCGCCGAGTTCGGTTTTGAGCACGCCGAGGGATTGGTCGCCGTGGAGGGCGATGGCTTGGCGGATCGGTTCGATCTTTGACTCTGGGACGAGTTCGTCGATCTGCATCTTGCCGGTCGGGATAAAGATGGCGAGATGCCCCTCGATGGTGCTCTCGGCCATTTCACGTTCGCGGGCGACCTGCTCGATCGTCATACCGGAGCGGAACAGATCGAGGGATATTTCAAAAGTGCTGCGTTTGTCCTGGCCGCGGCGAGTGCGGGACTTTCTACCACGGCTCGAAGCGCTAAGATCCATCCGAGTGGTCAGGCCGTTTTTTGAGCAATAGGTCTTGATCTCATTGAGAAAGTCGCGACCATACTTTTCCCATTTCACATCGCCGACGCCCATTATCCTTCGCATATCGGCCTCGGTCATCGGCAGGAACGCGGCCATCTGGACGAGCGTGGCGTCAGAAAAGACGATGTAGGGCGGCAGGTTTTCGCTCTTGGCGATCACGGCCCTGAGCTGCCTGAGTTGGTCAAACAGCGGCCGCTCGTGCTGGACATCGCCGGCAACGGGCTGACGCTTTTCTTCCTTGACGCGGGCTTTGGTCAGGGCGACCGAGACCTTGCCGGAAAGGACATCTGAGCTCTTCTCCGTTAGCGTGATCACCGGATATTGCCCCTCGGTCTTCGTCAGGTAGCCCAGAGCGATCAGATCCTTGAAATGGTCGAACCACGCGTTCTTTGACACATCGGTCCCGACGCCGTAGGTCTTGAGGTTTCGGTGCTCGTCGCGGATCGTTTGCGCCTCAGAGCCGCGCAGGAAGTCGATCAGGTAGTTAACGCCGAACCGCTGCCCGGTGCGGGCGACCGCGCTTAGGGCCTTTTGTGCAATGACTGTCCCATCGAACGTTTCGACCTTTGTGACGCAGTTGTCGCAATTACCGCAGTCCTCTTTCAATTCTTCGGAAAAGTAGTTGAGCAAGAACCGTCGCCGGCACGTTCTCAGGTCACCGAATTCGGCCATCTTGTCGAGTTTCTTGAGCATTATCGCCGTCTGCTCGCGATTGCCCTCGACGGCTGCGAAGCCCCGCAGCTTGAGAACATCGGCCCAGGTGTAAAACAGCAGCGCATCGCTAGGGAGAGAGTCGCGTCCCGCGCGGCCCGTTTCCTGATAGTAACTCTCGATGTTTTTTGGAAGGTCCATGTGAACGACGAACCGCACGTTCGATTTGTCGATGCCCATGCCGAACGCAATGGTTGCGACGATTATCTTCGTGTCGTCGTTGATAAAACTCTGCTGATTACTGTCGCGTGTCGCTTTGTCGAGGCCGGCGTGATAGGGAAGAGCGCTATAACCCTCGTCGGTCAGATCGGCTGCGAGCGAATCGACCGATGCTCGGCTGAGACAATAAATGATCCCGCTCTGGTCGCGCCGCGTCGAGAGATAATCGAGCAGGCGGCGGTAGGAGCTTTGTTTCGGCTCGACTGCGTAAAAAATGTTCGGCCGGTTAAAGCTTGAAACAAACCTTTCTGCGTTAGGAATCCTCAGTCGTTCAACGATGTCGCTGCGGACAAGTTTGTCAGCGGTTGCGGTGAGGGCAACGACAGGAACGCTCGGGAAAAGGTCTCTTATCAGTGCGAGCTTAAGATACTCGGGGCGAAAATCGTGGCCCCAGCTAGATATACAGTGAGCCTCGTCGATGGCGAACAAGGACACTTTCAGATCTTTGAGAAAGTCGAGAAACTGGTCGCCGCTTTGCAGCAGCCGTTCCGGCGAGACATAAAGCAATTTGAGAGTGCCGCTGCGCGCGGCGCGAAACACATCAACCTGCTCCGCCGCGTTCTGCGTCGAATTCAGGAATGCCGCCTCGACGCCGTTTGCCCGCAGAGCATCAACCTGGTCCTTCATCAGCGCGATAAGCGGCGAGATGACGACCGCGATCCCGTCCATCATCAGCGCGGGCACCTGATAGCAGATCGATTTGCCGCCGCCCGTCGGCATCAGCACGAGACAATCGCGGCCGCCGGCGACAGCCTCGATGATAGCCTCCTGATGCGGCCGAAAGGCATCGTACCCAAAGTTGTGTTTGAGGATCTGACGGGCCTGATCTAGTTTTGTCGCGGTTGACACACTCATCTAGTAGAATATTCTGTTGATGCTACCCGAAGGTGACTATCAATGAAACTGACCGTAGACACATCTCATGAACTCTTTCGGCGCGCCGAAGAAGTCACGGGATTGCGCGATGTCGCCGTGCTAATTCATGCGGGTCTTGATGCCCTTATCTTAAAGACCACTACTGCAAAGCTGAGAGCAATGGGCGGCGCCCATCCTAAGGTGAAGATGCTTCGCCGTCGCCGCCCCAATCAGGACTAAACCTCGACCTCGTCGATCTGCGCCTTTTGTAGCTTGCCGCTGTAGTCAATATACAGTGCCTTCCACTCACTGAATATGTCGAGCACCTGCGTGCCTGCTTCGCGATGGCCGTTGCCGGTGCCCTTTGTCCCGCCGAACGGCAGGTGAACCTCGGCGCCGATAGTGGCGGAGTTCACATAGCAAATGCCCGTGTAAAGCTCTTGCATTGCATAAAATGCCTGATTGACGTCCTGCGTGTAGATCGCGCTCGAGAGGCCGTAGGCGACGCCGTTGACGATGTCGATCGCCTCATCGAGCGTACCGAAAGGAATAACGCACGTAACGGGGCCGAAGATCTCTTCCTGTGCGATCCGCATGCCGGGCTTTACGTCGGTAAAAACGGTTGGCTCGATGAAAAAGCCGTGGGCAAAGTCGCCTTTCGTAAGGCGCTTTCCGCCGCATGCGAGCGTAGCTTTGTCCTGCTTCGCGCCGATCTCGATGTAGCCGAGGACCTTCTCCATCTGTGCTTGATTGATGACCGGTCCGACGTCGGTTTTTGAGTCGAGGCCGTT
>JAGOWF010000149.1 GCA_018060305.1 Pyrinomonadaceae bacterium | reverse complement strand
AGACAAAAACGCCGATATCGAAACTGCGCGGGCATTTTCACGATCTGAACGGCGTCAAGGTGATGCCGACGTTTCATCCGGCGTATCTGCTTCGCGACCCGAACAAGAAGCGGGAGGTTTGGGAAGACATCAAGATGGTCCGCGATCATCTAAGAAATTAGGCCCGCGAAACATGCGAAACACACGAAAAATGAGAAGAGTTATAGCTATAGGATTGGGCCTTTGCTTCGTTTTATCGGCGTTTGGGCAGAAGGGGGCGTATCCTGAGATCAAGCAGCTTCAGTCGCCGCAGAATCCGCGGATCGGGTTTATCATCCACGGCGGCGCGGGCGTTATCAAGAAAGGTTCGCTTTCACCGGAAAAAGAAGCCGCGTATAAAGCCAAGCTGACCGAGGCTGTGATGGCAGGCTATAAGGCGTTGCAGGATGGCAAGTCCAGCCTTGACGCGGTCGAGATCGCGATTCGGCTGCTCGAAGATTCGCCGCTCTTTAATGCGGGCAAGGGCGCGGTGTTTACCAATGACGGCAAGAACGAGCTTGATTCCTCGATCATGGACGGCAAGACGCTCGCGGCTGGTTCGGCGGCCGGTTTGCACAAGGTAAAGAATCCGATCACGCTCGCTCGCGCGATCATGGAAAAATCGCCACACGTGATGATGGTCGGCGACGGGGCTGAGAAGTTTGCGGCCGAACAGAAGATCGAACTTGTCGATGAGAAATATTTCTGGACGCAGGAGCAGTGGGACCAACTGCAAAAGGAACTTGGAAAGGAAAAATCGGAAAAGCAAAAAAGTGAAACTGTGAGAAAGGGAAGTCCTGCTAAAGACTTAAGACTTCAGACTCCAGACTCGAAATACGGCACCGTCGGTGCGGTGGCTCTCGACCGAAAGGGCAATATCGCCGCCGGGACATCGACGGGCGGGATGACCAATAAACGGTATGGCCGCGTCGGCGATGCCCCGATAATCGGAGCGGGAACTTATGCAAATAATGACACTTGCGGCGTTTCGGCTACGGGCTGGGGGGAGTTTTTTATCCGCGTCGGCGTCGCTCGCGACATCTCGGCACTAATGGAATATCGAGCGATGACTGTGCAAGCAGCCACCGATGTCGTGCTTGCCAAGGTCAAAAAGCTAGGCGGCGACGGCGGCGTGATCGCGATGGATAAATTCGGCAACATGGCCGTGTCGTTCAACTCAGACGGCATGTACCGCGCCTACATCAACGGCGACGGCAAGGCCGTAGTTGAGATCTATCGGGATTAAGAAATTTGCCCGCGAATAACGCGAATAACACTAATAAGAAATGTCTTCTCTTATTCGGTCTATTCGCGTTATTCGCGGGCTAGATGTTCTATGCTTTCTGCAGAGATCGTTGCAATTGGATCGGAGCTTTTGACGCCGACGCGCACGGATACTAATAGTCTGTGGCTGACCGAGAAGCTTAACGACGTAGGCATTGAGGTGATGCTCAAGACTATCGTGGGCGATGATGGCGCGCGGCTTGAGGAGGCGGTTGGTGACGCGATGCGGCGTTCGGATATTGTGATAACGACCGGCGGGCTGGGGCCGACGGCGGATGATATTACGCGGGAAGTTACGGCAAAGGCGGTCGGGCGCGAGTTGGTATATTGCGACGAGATCGAAGAGCATCTGCGTCAGCGTTTTCGCAGTTGGGGCCGCGAGATGCCTGAGATCAATAAACGGCAGGCGTATGTCATCGACGGTGCGACGGTGCTGCCAAATCCTAACGGTTCAGCGGTCGGAATGATGGCGGATATCGACGGACGACTGCTCGTCGTGCTGCCCGGGCCGCCGCGCGAGAACCAGCCGATGTTCACCGACCACGTGTTGCCGAGATTACGGGAGAATGCAGGTGACGTGCACGTCGTTCGGCGCGTTATCAAGGTATCGGGCATGGGCGAATCGGCGGTTGATGAGATCGCCGCACCGATCTACACGCGATATGAAGGCGTGCAGACCTCCGTTTTATTCAATAAAAGTGAGGTCGAGGTCCATCTGGCGGCTAGATCGAGTGACGCAGATGATGCTGAGACCGCTGTCGATAAGCTGTCCGATGAGCTCGCAACGGCGTTGGGAAAGGCAGTTTTTTCGACAAATGGCGAATCGATGGAGGCGGTCGTCGGGCGGCTGCTGAAAGAGCGTTCAGAGACACTTTCGGTTGCCGAAAGCTGTACCGGCGGCCTGATCGGACGGCGAATTACTGAGGTTCCGGGCTCGTCCGCCTATTTTCTCGAGGGCGCGATCACGTATTCCAATGCAGCGAAGACAAGAACGCTCGGCGTGTCGCCCGACATTCTGGAAACGCACGGCGCGGTCAGCGCCGAGTGTGCCGAGGCAATGGCGGCGGGAATGCGCAAGTATGCGGCTTCGACACACGCCGTTTCGGTCACAGGCATCGCCGGCCCCGACGGCGGGAGCGAAGAAAAGCCTGTCGGAACGGTCTTTATCGGCTATGCCGGGCCGAACGCCACAAAGTCCCTAAAACTGGTGCTTCCCGGCGACAGGGACCTCATCCGCTGGCGTTCGAGCCAGGCGGCCCTCGACTATTTGCGGCGGCAGCTTAGCTAGGTTCATGGTTCAGAGTTTAGTGTTCAGGGTTCGGGATTCTGATTTTGAACCCTGAACTCTGAACCCTGAACGCTGAACTTTCCGTTAGGGTTGATTTTTTTGGCCAATAGACCGAAAATCGAGGAGTATTTTCCCAGCGGGCATCTCGTGAATTATTGAAACTTCACCTAGACGCCCGCGTGTAACTATTTCAGCTAACTTGCGTTTAGCGGATCGACCTGACGCCCTATCAATCGTTATGAAAAGATCAAACCATGTTCGTTTTTTCATGAGCGCTCTGCTCGTTTTCTCGATGCTCTCGCCGCTGGCCGCCATGGGTGTGGCGGATGGCAAGAAACACTTTAAGCAGGGAATGAAACACGAGGCGGCCGAGGAGTGGGACAAGGCTGTCGAGGCCTTTGCTATCGCGGTCAATGAGAGCCCGAAGAATCCGGAGTATCGGCTGCATCTGATCCGATCTCTTTTCAATGCATCGCAGATGTATATCAAAAAGGGGTCGAACGCCGCGAAGGAGAACGATTATCAATCGGCATATGCGGCGTTTCGACGCGCTTACGGATACGACTCGACAAACGAACTGGCAAAATCCGAGATGGACCGCATGGTGCGCCTGATCAAGGCGGCCAACGGCGAAGAGACGGACAAGAAGTCCGAGACGGTCGGCCTAAAGCTAGTGCCTACGGGCTACACGACCGGCAGCCCGACAGCGGCCGTGCCGCAGGTCCCGCAGAAGCTCGAACAGCTTCGCGACCTGCCGTTTCCGTCCGGCGTCGATCTGCAATTCATCATTAAGGAACTTGCCAAGGACCTCGATCTTAATGTGCTTTTTGATATCGAATCATTTCGCACGCAGGGCCGCAAGACATTTATCGATCTAAAGAATGTTACGGCTGCGAGAGCATTGGATTACATCTTTTTGCAGGAAGGCCTTTTCTTCCAAAAGGTCGGCCCTCGGACGATACTGGTTGCTACGCAAGCCAGACGGACTCAGTATCAGCAGTTGGTGCTGAGGACGTTTTACCTCGCAAATGCCGCGCCGAAAGACATCGCGAAGATCGTGCAGACGGCAATTCCGGCACAGCCCGGCCGCAGCCAGACCATCGTACTGACGGACGATGCGACAAACAGCGTTACGATCCGCGACACCGAGGAGAACATCAAGCTGATCGGCAAACTCATATCGTCGCTCGACAAGGATCGTGCCGAGGTCGTGATGGACGTTGCGATATATGAGGTAAATAAATCAGACCTGCTGCAGTTTGGTAATCAGATCGGGAACCAAAGCCAATTGACGCAGCTCGGCGGAACGGGTCCGGGCGCGGTCGGCATCGGCCCTGCGATCCTTAACACGATAATGACAGGAACAACGGCGGCGACCTTGCCGCTGGCGATACCGACCGGGATCCTTCTGCCGGCAGCGAACCTTTCTGCCTTCCAGAGCAAAAACGACACAAAGCTGATCGCATCGACGCAGATCCATGCGTTTAACAACGAAGATTCATCCGCGAGGATTGGCCAACGCGTTCCCGTGCAGAGCGCCCAGTTCGTTACGGGTGCCGGCGGCAATAACGGTAACGGTATCGTCTCGAACGTGATCAACTACGAACAGGTCGGACTTACGCTGAAGTTCAAGCCGATCGTATTCCCCAATCAGGACGTGCAGGTCGCGATGGAGATCGAGTCGAAAGATGTGGCCGGCGCTAACACACTGACGCCGACATTTACCGAACGGACCATCAAGGGAACGGCGCGAATACAGAATAACAAGACGCTGCTGCTCGCAAGCGTAGCTCAGGGCGTCGAGACAAAGGGCAAGCAGGGACTGCCGCTGCTCGGGCTGATCCCGATCATCGGACGTCTCTTTACGGCGCCGACCCGTGACAATCGCCAGGTCGATATCGTAATCGCGGTGACGCCTCGGGTCATTCGTGCACCGGCGATCTTGCCGGACGATGAGAACGAGCGGCCGACGGGCAGCCTCGCGGTGCCGACCAATAACTCGCTCGAGGCGATGATCATCGAGGAAGAGCGTGACGAGATGCTTGCGGCTGCGCGTCGTAACTCGGCTAATGCCGTCGTCCAATTGCCCGACAGGCCCGTCGAGACGCTGGAATATGTTAAGTCTGACGCGCCGGTTGCGGCCGATAAGACCGTCACGGTGACCACCACCGCTGTGGCGACCGACGTTGCGGCAAAGAGTGCCGACCTGGCCGTTGTCAAACTAAAGCCGATCGACAATTCGGTCAAGACGCTCCAGCTCAAGCAGACCTCGGACACGGTCGAGAAGATCGAACCGACGGATACGGCGGCTGCAACGCCGGTCGAGACGGCGACCGAATCGAAGCGTTCGGTTGCGATCAGCTTTGGTGCGGAACTGCCCGAGATGAAGGCCGGGACATTGCTAAAAGTGCCCGTTCTGATCGACGGCACGGGCGCGTTTAGCTCCGGTGTGGTCGGGCTGAAATTTGACGATAAGAAGGTTGCGGTCAGAAACGTGTTCTTTGGCGACGCCTTTGGTGGCAAGATCGCGGGGATGACGGCGACGCCGTTCCTCAATCAGAGCGGCAAGATGTATGTCTCGCTGACGACCAAGGACGGGAGCGAGGTCGCCGCAGCAGGAACGCTCGCCGTGATCGAGATCGAGGCGCTCACCGACGGCAAGCCGGTGATCACATTCGACAGCGACGTGCTGAATTTTCTGAGTGCGGACGGTAAGAATTTTATCGTCAAGGTGCAGTAATTGGTGAAAGATAGCGGTCAGAGCAACAGCGGTTACAGCCTGATAGAACTGGTCATCACGCTCGGCGTGCTGGCCATTCTAGTAATGGGCACCGTTCCGATGGCGCAAAACAGCGTAAAGCGTCAGCGGGAACTCAAGCTGCGCGAATCGCTGCGGATGATCCGCAACGCTATCGACGAGTTCAAACGCGATACAAACGGCGCATGCCCCGCCGGTGCGGTCACATCAACAAATCCGGCTCCTGCGCCCGGCCAGATGCAAAACGTGCCCGTCGATCCGCGAAGCCGAGTGATCATTGACGATTGCAAGATATTTGAGACCGACAATATCGACCGCTATCCGCCGACGCTCGAGATGCTGGCCGAGGGCGTCAGGGTAAAGCCTCGCGGTATTAACCTGCGTGCCGGCAGCGGCCTGCACGACGGCTCGCCGCAGGCAACCGAGATCAACGAGCAGAAAGAGATCATTAAGGTCTATCTTCGCGAGATCCCGATCGATCCGATGACGGGCGAAAAGGATTGGAAGCTGCGTTCGTCGTATCAGGGAGCAGATTCGGATAGCTGGGACGAGATCAATGTTTTTGACGTCAGGACGGCGTCAGAGGAAGAGGCCCTGAATGGGGAAAAGTATAGTGACTGGTAGCCTAAAAATGAAAAATTCAAAATGCAAAATGCAAAATGGATTTTCATTGCTCGAGTTGATGATCGCGATGTTTATCATGATCATCCTGCTCTCGGTGGCGATACCGACGTATCAGCGGAGCGTGCAGCAGGCGCGTGAGACTGTCCTTAAGGAGAACCTATGGCAGATGCGGCGTGCGATCGACCAGTTTACTGCCGACAAGGGCAAGCTGCCGCCGTCGGTTGCTGAACTCGTGCAGGGCAAATACCTGCGAGAGACACCGATCGATCCTGTCCTTGAGAAAGCCGAGTGGCGCGAGATAATGGGCCCCGATCCGACGTCCGAAGACGCCGATGACGGCCTGATCGACGTAAAGAGCCTTGCCGAGGGGCAGGACAGCAACGGGCTTGCATATAGTGAGTATTAGACGATGAGCATTTTTTCTTCGATTTCTCAGCCGCATTATCCTAATGCCGCACTCGGCATCGACCACGATCTGATGACGGCCGTCGCTCTTGAGGGCAGCCGCAGGCAGTATTCGATCCGTCAGGCCGCCTCGGTCGAGGTGCCTGACGGGCTGATCACGCCGAATTTTCTTGCCCGCAATATCACTGACGCGGGCGCGTTTGCCGCCTGCCTGCACGAGGCAGCCGAGTCTGCCGGTATGCTCAATCAGAAACGCTGGTCGATCGCCCTGCCGAGCAACACGGCCCGCAGCACCATCCTGTCGCTCGAAACAGAACCGGCGAACCGCAGCGAGTCCGACGAGGTCATTGACTGGAAGGCGGAACAGAGTTTTGGCGCACCGGCGGCCGAACTTCGCATCGCGAAACAGAAGATATCACCTGACCGAGACGGCCGCTCACGCTATTTTGTGACCGCGGTCAAACTTGCCGTGATCGACGAGTATG
>JAGOWF010000148.1 GCA_018060305.1 Pyrinomonadaceae bacterium | reverse complement strand
CCTTGCTGATGGGCCTCATTCAAGGCACTTGCCGCCTGACGAATGATGCGGGCGGCCCGTTGCGGTTCAAACTGTCCGTGGATGCCCAGAATGTCACGAACGGACAATGCATCCACATACTCACTGATCAGAAACGGCGTGCCGTCGAGAAACTGGCCTGAGTCCACCAGGCGTGCGACGTTGGGGTGCGTCAGGTGCGATAGCGACACGCGCTCCTCCGCCAGCAGGCTCTCAGTGATCTCGTCCTGGCCTTCGTCGGTCAGGATACGGACGAGCACCTTTTTGTCCTCGACCAGCCTGTCGTCGGCTATATATGCGAGGCCATTCTCATCGCCGCCGAGCAGGTCGTGCACCATGTAGCGTCCCTTTACTATGCGGCCGATGAATTCTTCCGGTGAATTCTCGTCAAACTCCAGCGGCGGCAGCCGGTCGCTGTCTGTAAGATCGATGTGGCCCGTAGGTATCTGAGTCGGGTCGACCTTCCTTACCGATGGCGTGATCGGCATTGCGGTAGGCGGCGCATCAGGTGCGAACGGATCCGATCCCGGATCGTCCAACTCGAAGAAAACACCAGATAGACGCTCAGTCGCTTGTGGCGCCGGTGCGGGCGGCGCGACGTTAGGCAGCGTTTTCTCTAGATCGCTTATAGCGTCGATCTGCGGTATCAGGTTGGCAAAGACGCCTTTGGCGTGTCCCTCAGCAGCCAATTCCTCAGAGACGAGGCGTCGTCCGTCGGTGGGACAAAACCGACGTGACCCTTTCTCAAAACTTTGGCCGCATTTTGGGCAAAACATGTCCATCAGAGATCGTTGACCTTCCTAGTAATTACAACTGCTTCGCTTTTGCCAGCTTGGTGGTGAGGCCTGTGTTATCAGGGTCGAGCGATTGGGCCTGTTTGAAATTGCGTTCCGCAAAACGCGCATTCGACGAATTTAAGAATGCATCACCGAGAGCTTCGAATTGCCGTCCCAGCGTTCTGCGTTCAAACACGGGGACAAACCTTGCGGCCTGGAGCAGCGCGTTTTCGCCAAGGTCTAACTGCCCCTGACGCATATACAGCGAGGCAAGCAAACTGTTCGCGGTAAAGGCGTTCGGACTCACCTCAATACTTCGTTTCAGCACGCGTTCTGCCTCATCCATATCATTCAGAGCGATCAACGCCCTGCCCAGCAGCAGGAGTCCTGCGGTATTGCGCGGATCCGCGGCAACGGCCCTATCGAGGAGTTTCTCAGACTCGGCAAACCGCTGCTCTGACTGCATTACCTCAGCGACGAGGACCATTGTAGGAGCGTCGGTCGCCAACCGCACCGCATCATTGTATGCAGCGGTCGATTCGGACGTTCGCCCCTGCCGACGCATTAGCCGGCCGAGATGAGCATAGGCCGGTGCACAGCCCGGATCGAGTTGGATCGCCCTCCGATAGGCGTTCTCTGTTTCAGTTGATATCAGTCCGCGAAGCTCCATCGCGACACCCAATTGATCGTGAGCCAGCGCATTGGATGGTGCATATTGGATCGCTTTGCGAGCCAGCCGTTCGGCCTCTTCGTAACGTTCGCTCAGGTTCTCGGCCGGTATCGGCTGCGTCAGAACGTAGCTCAGGGCAATGTGCGTAGTGGCAAATCCCGATTCGATCTGCAGCGCATCGCGATAGGCTGCCTCAGCCTCGGCCCATCTCTGCTGATCGCTGTAGATATTGCCAAGGCCGTAAATAGCACGCGAGTCACTGGGCTTTAGAGAGTGCGCCTTTCTATAGGCTGACTCAGCGCTCTCGTAATTCCTGTCGTCGCGCGCACGTTTGCCTTCGTCGATGAGGTCCTCAAAAAGTTCGCTGGCTGCCGGCGTGATCCCGGCCACGGTCGGCTTTGTGGGTGTTTCGATTGGCTTGGTCTCATTCTGCCAAGTCCAATTCTCGTCCGGTACAGCCGTTTGCTTCGTCGCAGATGCTTTCGCGCTGGTTTTCTGCGAAGTCTTGGCCGGCGTCGATGTCTTCGCCGCTCGCGACGCCTTCTTCGTCGGCGTTCTTCTCTTCGAAGCTACAGGCTTCGGCTTCGACGCAGGTTTTTTTGTGGTCTTAGTAGGCGTTTTTTTGGTGCCGCCGCCGCCGAACAGCTTATTGCTGCTGCCGAGGTCCTGCCCCGCGACGGCCGCTGTCGTCAAGGCAAGCGCTCCCGTCAAGATCGCAAATCGAACTGCTCTGATGCCAAACATACTGCTCGGACGGCTACTGTGTAACCAGCCTGAAACCCAACTCCTTGTCCCTGCGTGAGGCATCAACATCAGCTCTGAATGTAGCGGTGATCGCAAATTCGCCGGTGGATTTATTCAGGGCCGCACCGCCGCGTATCATGTTCTTCGGCTCCTTTGATTCGCGGATCGAGCCTTTGCTGCCCGGATACAGGCTGGCCTTTGACCCTGTCCACTCATACACGTTGCCGATCAGATCCATGACGCCCCAATCGTTTGGGCATGAGGCCGTGCCGACGGCGTCGGGCTCGGTGTTCTCCTTATCGGTGACGGCGCATTTGGCCTGAAATTCATCGCCCCACGGGAAGAGATTATCCTTGGCACCATTTCGTGCCGCATATTCCCATTCGGCCTCGGTCGGCAAACGATATGTCACGCCATCACGTTTCGACCGCCAGCGTGCAAAGGCGTTGGCGTCATCGACATTTACAAATCGGACCGGCATTTTCTCCGTGCCTGATACAGGCCTGTCATTCACCCAATGGGCAGGGACCGGCCGATAGCCCGTTTCGTTGACAAAGGCAAAGTATTCGCCGTTCGTTACCTCCGTCTTGTCCATGCGAAACGCCTGAACATTGACTGAGTATGCCGGCTTCTCATTTTCACGGCCTTCGTCCCGCCCCATTTTGAATGTTCCGCCCGGTATCGACGCAAGATCTGCCTTGAATACGGGCACGTTCGGCGTCGTCGTTGCGTTGACGTTTCCGCCCGGTTTTGGGCCTCCGATCAGGCCCAGCATCCACGCGGAGCCAAGGCCAACGATCCCGATCAGTAAGAGTCCCAATAAGCCGCCGATTCCCAAAAGCAAGGGCGACTTTGAACGCCGCGTGACGGCTTCGTCAGCCGCGTCTGCTCCGTAGTGGCCGGTATTCCATTCCTGCTGCACCGTCCGGGCCATTGCGTCGGCCGGATTGATGAGCGTCTTGTCCGTCGGACGGCCTTTGGGCGGTATCGTGACGGCGACGTGCGGCTTAGGTATGGCCGTCTTGGAATCGTATGAACCCTCGAGCAGTTCGGCAAACACCTCTTGCGGGCGACCGTCACAAACGACATCGCCCAGCCAGTCGTGAAAGCCCTCGTGGCTAACGCGCAGATGATGATTGCCGCTCTGGATGCCGTCGAGCAGAAGCAGGCCATTCGTCCGCGTCTCGC
This sequence comes from Pyrinomonadaceae bacterium, assembly GCA_018060305.1. Taxonomy (GTDB): domain Bacteria; phylum Acidobacteriota; class Blastocatellia; order Pyrinomonadales; family Pyrinomonadaceae; genus OLB17. Next base: position 3,482 of record JAGOWF010000148.1, on the reverse strand, counting down.
CAACGGAAACATTATCGATAAAGACCCTTGACTGCGCCGGCCTTGACTTGATCTTTAGCGAAGACACCGGCAGCGACTGGCCGGAATTGGTGTGAATGCCAACGCCCGGATGAATTGCTGCCCGCAGCTCGCTGACAAAAGCCTCGACTGACGGCGTCCGATTTTCGGGGTTCTTTTCGAGCGTGTGCCTCACGGCCTGCTCGATCTCAGGCGAGACGCTGACGCCCACATCGGCCAGCGTCGGTGCAGGGTCGGAGATATGCTTTTTCATGATCGCCGGTATCGACGAGCCCTTAAAGGGCACGTCGCCCGCGAGCATCTGAAAAAACATCACGCCCAAACTGTAAATATCCGCTCGCAAATCCGGCTCTTCGTCCGCCCACTGCTCAGGCGCCATGTAATACGGCGATCCCATCAGCCCGGTCGTCTGGGCCTGGACAAATGATCCGAGCAATTCGCCCGACTTGATCTTTGCGAGGCCAAAATCGAGGATCTTGACCGCCTGCGACATATCGGGCCTGTCGCTGCAGATCATAATATTGAGCGGCTTGAGATCGCGGTGGACGATGCCCTGATGATGGGCGGCACCGACGCCGGCACAAACGGCGGCCATCATTTCGAAAGCCTGCTCCGGCGACAGCGCTTGTTCGCGTGCCAGCACGTCATGGAGCGATTCGCCCTCCACGTATTCCATCACAAGAAACGGCAATGTCCCGTCGATCACGCCGTAATCGGTTACGCTCACGACGTTCTGGTGACGAATAGCTGCTGCTGCGAGAGCCTCCTGTCGAAACCGCGTCACAAGCTGCGGATCGTTGCCGACAAGGTCGGGAAGAATTACCTTGATCGCAAGTTGCGTCTTGAGGTAAGCGTGGCGGGCCTTATAGACGATGCCCATGCCGCCTTGCCCCAAGCGGCATTCGAGATGATATTTGCCTTCCAGCACAGGCTCGCCCGAGATGGTGTGCGTCGTCGCCGCACCATCATTCGGGCATGTCTCCACGCTGTCCGGGAAACAGGTTCTACATTGCTGGCATTCTCTCATCTAGGAAGCAGATCAAGCAGACACAATATTCTACGACGTCGAAACCGGCAGGTTGCAAAACGCCCGCAAGATACAGATATCCAAGAAGATTTTAGTTTGTTTAATGATTTCAAGCAAGGAATATGCATCTGTCGGGCGGCTTTGGGCGGCTATTCGATCATCCCTGCCTTACGGTAGAGATCCGTCAGCCGTGCATCGTCGCCGAACGCATCAAATTGACGGCTGGTACGAACAATGACGATATCCGCCGCATGCTCGCGAAACGCTCGTTCGATCCTGCTCATGGCTTTTTCGCGCTGTCCGAGCGCCATGTATTGGGCCGCAATACTAACCGACGAGACCTTGTCACCGCGGGTTTCGGCGGCCAAGGCCTGGTCCAGTTCACTTTGATAGAACGCTCGCAGGCTGTCTATCCTCTCGGCCGATTGACCGCGAAGTTCCCGCACGCGAGCCAATTCGTCGATCGCCGCCGCTTCATTCCCGACGACGCCGTAGGCCATTGCAAGGTGCTCGTGTGCGAGGGCAAAGTTCGGATCCAGTTCCAGCGTGAGCCGCCACTGCGAGAATGCCTCCTCGTCGCGATGCGAGGCGAAGAAGATCATCGCCTTATCGGTATTGATCACGAGATTGAGCGGATCGAGGGTTCTGGCCGTCTCTATCGATTCGACCGCCTCATCATTTCTTCCCAAGATCAACAAGAGAAAGGCCCGCGAATGATAGGCTCGAGAAAAGCGCGGGTCGAGACGGATCGCCGTCTGCAGTTGTTCGTCGGCCTCACGCCAGTTCCACTCCAGCGAGGTAACGCCCGCCATCGCCGCATAAGCCTCGGGCAGGGAAGCGTCGATATCTATCGCACGCTCAGCGGCATGCCTGCCTTTGACAAGGGCTTCTGCCGGGTTGAATGGAACGTGCCAGATGCCCTGGACATAGCTTTCAGCCAGACCTGCAAAGGCAAGAGCAAAGTTTGGGTCCAATGCGATCGCCCGTTCGTAGTGCTCAATGCTCTTGAGGATCCCGTCGCGGGTCCGTTTGTTCCAGAAGAAGCGGCCTTTCAGGTATTCCTGATAGGCCTCGCCCACCGTTGTGTTTCGTGTTTCTGGGACCGAATTGAGCTTTGCCTCAAGTGCGACTGCGACAATACGAGCGACGGTGCCCTGAAGGTCCGACACATTATCGAGTGAACGCTCGATGTCAGGGGCTGTCCATAGTATCGTGCCGTCCGATGTCGCGACGAGGCGGACACTGAGTCCGAGAAGATCGCCTCTTCGATGAATACTGCCCTCCAGCAACGCATCGACGCCGAGTGCCCGTCCGACCTCGCGCGGGTCCTCGCTCTTGTGTTTCAGTGCCGAGATAGAGCCGCTCGAAACCGTCCTGAGCCCCTCGATACGCGAAAGCTCCTGCACGAGGTTTTCGGTCATTCCTTCGCAAAGGTAATCGTTTGCAGCGTCACCAGTAAGGTTCTTTAGCGGAAGAGCGGCGACCGAATCTATGCGGACGCCCGTCGCGGCAGTTTGACTGGGCACAGCGTCGCCGTTCGACACCGCGATATACAGGCCCATTCCGAGGAAGGCCATAATGATAACGGCCGCTGCGACAAGGAAAACTCGCCGTCCTGCCAGGTCGGCCAACAGGCCGATCTCGTTGTCGGCGGGCCGGTGCCCGTTCTTTAAGGCACCGATAAAGCGATAGCCCGCTCCGTAACGGGTCTCGATGAACTGCGCCGGCCGCCGAGTGTCGCCGAGCGCGTTGCGGATGGAGCCGACGCACTTTCTCAGCGCGTCGTCATAGACGTCGTGGCCGTCCCAGAATCGGTCAAGCAATTCTCGCCGTTCAACGAGCCGGTCGCGGTTCTCGATCAGGAATTTGAGGACCTGAAACGGCCGCTCGGCAAGGTGTATCTCCGCGCCGTTACGGCGCAATCCGCGCGCATGCTGCTCAAGCCTAAACTCGCCAAACTCAATGTGCCCGTTATCTGGCATCGAGGTCAAAATTCCTGATTTCTTCCGATTTTTGTCCAGATTTGGACCGCGTATCGGAATATCCTTGTTCAGATCAACACGAAATTGACTATTCGATGATTATAAGGCCAAACACTGGCCATTCCAAACATTTTTTCCCGACGCGAGGAGGCGATCATCATGACGAGGCGTATTGCAATGAGTTTGACGGCTATAGCGGTCGTCGCAGGGTTCTTTTATTTTGATCTTGCGGTTCCACGCGGGCTATCCGGCGACACCGGATCGGCCTCGGCCGCAGAACGGTACGGGAAGATACCGCTGCACTTCGAGCAGAATGTCGGACAAGCGGATCCAGGCGTGCATTATCTCGCCCGCGGCCGCGGCTATTCGATGATGCTGGCTGACGGCCGCGCTCTGGTCGCCCTTCAGAATGACGACAGATCGGCCGTTCTCGAAATGTCGATCGCCGGCGCGCA
>JAGOWF010000005.1:5176-21131 GCA_018060305.1 Pyrinomonadaceae bacterium | reverse complement strand
CGAATATCGCACCGAGCTTCCCGGTCAGGGCTGTCACAAAAACGATCGAATACGACATGGTCGATATAGCGGGCGAAAACTATCTGATGCCGATGCTTTCCGATTTTCGCGGCACGGTCGAGCAATCTGGCAAACGGTTCGAGAGCCGCAACGTGATCAGGTTCCGCAATTATCAGAAGTATGGCAGCGAGGTCCGCATCCTCGATGACGACATTGAGCCGCAGCCTGAACCGGCGCCGAGACCGTAACCGATGACGAGACGATTTGCACTCAGCGCCGTTTCGATTATCCTTTTGTGGTGCGCTTCAGCCACCGCGCAGCCCAAGGAAGACAACAAACGCGAGGCCGATCTGGTAGAACTAAAGAAGCTCGACAAATCTATAAAACTCGATATTCGCTACGCAACGGCCGACAATTTTATGGGCCGCGTAGTGTATCCCGAGTCGCGCTCTTTTCTCCAGCGGCCAGCCGCCGAGGGCGTCGTCCGCGTCCATAAGCTCTTGAAAAAAGAAGGTCTCGGCCTTGCGATCTTTGACGGCTACCGGCCATGGTCGATCACAAAGCTCTTTTGGGAAACCGTAACGCTCGAACAGCGAAAGTTCGTTGCCGACCCCGCAACAGGCTCAAAGCACAACCGCGGTTGCGCGGTCGATTTGACGATCTTTGATCGCAAAACCGGCAAACTCGTTCCGATGCCGTCGGGCTATGATGAGTTCACCGAGCGCGCGTCGCCCAACTATGCGGGCGGCACCGATGAAGAAAGGGCCAACCGCGACAAGCTGAGAAAGCTGATGGAGGCGGAGGGATTCACGGTCAACGCGGATGAATGGTGGCACTTTGACTTTAACGAATGGCAGCAATACGCCATCTACGATATTTCGTTCAAGGAGGCCGCGAAACTAAAGCAATGAAGCTGCGTAGAATGGCAACATCGTGTTTGTTTTGTCTGCTGGCAGCGGCCACGTCGTTCACCCAGGGCGGCGGAAAGGCTGAGCCAAAACGCATTCAGTTCGCCGCCGGCAAGTCATCTGTGACACTCAGCGGGACGCTGTCAAACGGGCAGGAGATGGAGTACATCTTTGGCGCCCGAAAGGGGCAAACCGTCACGATACGCAACACGCGCACGAGCCTGTTCGACTTTCGCGTCTTTAACGAAGAATTCGACTTCGAGACCGAGTTTGAAAGCTCGCCGACGCTTACTTTTGAAGTACCTGAGACAGGCGATTATTTGTTTTTTGTAAGAAAAAAGCAGGTCAGGAGCCCGCGAACGGCGCGGTTCTCTCTAACGCTTGCGATAAAGTAAATTGAGGAGTTTGATTTGATATGAAAAGAACCACATTGCTGTTGACGCTTGCCCTCGCGGCGTTCATTACCATTTCACAGACCGGGGCCGAGGCCCGCGAGCAGACGTTTACCGACCGCTTTGCCGGCGCGGTCGATACCGGCGAAAGCGGCACATACATGTTTGACAAGAACCACTCGGTGATCAGCTTTAAGGTCAAGCACAACGGCCTGATCGAGCTTCCGGGATTTTTCCGGGATTTTACCGGCAAGGTCGAATACAACGCCGCCGACGTGTCCAAATCGACCGTTGAGTTCTGGGCCAAGGCCACGAGCATAGACACGGGAGTGGCGGGCCGCGACAATCATCTGCGGTCGAAGGATTTCTTCGAGATCGAGAAGTTTCCGGACATCACCTTTAAGAGCACAAAGGTCGAAAGGAAGGGCAAAGTTTGGGTCGTAACGGGCGATTTTACGATGAAGGGCGTGACCAAGCCGATGACGTTCCCGTTCTACCTGACGGGCTTTCTTCCGGGCAAAGACAAGAGCCCGGCCCGTATGGGCATCACGGCATCTACCTCGCTCAATCGACGCGATTTTGGCGTCAATTACGGTGGCAATCTGCCGAGCGGCGTTGCTGTGATCTCTGACAACATCAATGTCGTTCTCGAGATCGAGGCGACCATCAAGAAAGATCTGCCGGCCGCGATCAAGGCCGCGACCGCATTATGAGTCGGCCGGACGCGACCGAATACGACGCGTACTACCAACACTACGTGTCGTTGGTGCCTGAGGACCGGATCGTGCCAGTGCTTGAGGAGCAGCCCGCCGAGCTCGAGGCGATGTTTGCCGACGTCGCCGAGGAACAAGGCACATTCGCATACGCCGAGGGAAAATGGACGATAAAGGAGCTTCTCGGCCATCTGATCGACGGCGAGCGGATGTTTGCCTATCGCGCTTTGCGTATTTCCCGCGGTGATAAAACGCCCATCGAGGGTTTTGAACAGGACGGCTATATCGAGAATGCGTTCGCGAACGAGCGGTCATTTGGCGACCTGCTCCATGAGTTCTCACTAGTGCGCGAGGCAAACGTGATGATGTTCGACCATCTGAAGAAGGACGCGTGGGCGCTCGCAGGCACCGCGAACGATGTTGAGATATCGGTTCGTGCCCTTGCCTGGATCATGGCCGGGCATGTGCGGCATCACGCAGCGATAGTAAAAGAGCGTTATCTAACGCCTGCGTGACCTACGACGCTATAATCATTGGCGGCGGTGCGGCCGGACTCTTCTGTGCGATCACGGCAGGAAAGCGAGGCCGCAAGGTGCTCGTGATCGAGCATAATGCCGAGGTCGGGCGAAAGATCGTGATATCGGGCGGCGGGCGTTGCAACTTCACGAACCTCAACGTCACGGCCGAGCATTTCATCTCGCAAAACCCGCATTTCTGCCGCTCTGCCCTTGCCGGCTACACGCCGCGGGACTTTATCGAACTCGTCAAAAAGCATCGGATTCCGTTCTACGAAAAGAAGCTCGGCCAGCTATTTTGTCGAGAAAGCTCGCGCGCGATCGTTGAAATGCTGCTCACCGAATGTCGCAGAGCGCGCGTCGAGATTCGCACGCTTTGCACCGTTACTGAGGTCGGCCGAGGCGATGAGTTTTCGGTCGAGACCAGCCATGGACGATTCACTGCCCGGAATCTGGTGATCGCATGCGGAGGCCTTTCGTTCCCAAAGATTGGTGCGACCGATCTCGGCTACCGCCTTGCACGTCAGTTTGGCCTGAAGGTCGTCCAAACACGCCCGTCGCTGGTAGGGCTGGTGCTTGAGGGCCGAAAATATGCCGAGTTGGCGGGGGTTTCGCTCGACTGCATCGTGTCGAGCGGCAGACAAAGCTTTCGCGAGAATGTTCTGTTCACTCACCGCGGCCTGTCAGGCCCGGCAATCATACAAATCTCAAATTATTGGAAACTGCACGAAGACGTATCGATCGACCTGCTTCCGGAGGTCGATGTGGCCGCCGCTCTGCTCGCAAATAGGAGCGGCCGGCGCACGCTTGCCAACGTTCTCGCCGAACTCACTCCGAAACGCCTGGCCGAAGCATTCGCGTCGAACGTGAACAAGTCACTGAGCGAACTTTCAAATCGCGAGATCGATGAGATCGGACGACTGTTTAATTCATGGCAAGCGCGATTCTCCGATACCGAAGGCTACTCGCGAGCCGAGGTCACGCTCGGTGGCATCTCGACGGCAGAGCTTTCCTCAAAAACAATGGAAGCAAAAAAGGTTTCGGGGCTATATTTTATTGGCGAGTTAGTCGATGTTACCGGTTGGCTTGGCGGCTATAATTTTCAGTGGGCATGGTCGTCAGGATTTACAGCGGGAAATGCTCTATAAAATGAGCGAGGGAGGCGTCTCCCACACCGCCTCCCTCTTTTCCGCGGGCGCGTACAGGGCGTACACGTATCCGCGAACTTGCGATAACTACAAACTCAAACCCGTCCGGGGAGTCCGCCAGTGTGGGTGCGGTTAAACCTTTACACAACTCTCTGACCGTGTCAAGCAAAAATTCATCGCCGGTCTGACGTCTCGCGAAAGTCCGAAATGTCCATCCCATAGCGGTCTTTGACGTATTCCTCGGCGGCATCGTTCACGGCGCGGAGATTAGCCAGCCGACGCTCACTTTTCTTGATATGAACCCGGGTCCTGGCCGCCATTTGAGCAAGCAGATCGCGGCCCTCGGTTCTCTCGTTCTCAACTCTTTGCCGCAGTTCATAGAGTTCCGATGCTTCGGCCTCAGTACGCTCTTTGAGAAGCTCCGCGAGTCTGGCCTTGATCTGAGCGATCTGTCGTATCGTCCGCACAAGCTGGTCGCCGATACTGTCGCCTCTTACCAATTCGGGGCTGTGGCGGAGATCATCGACGAGCTTGTTCAGTTTGACCTGATCTCCGTCCGCGTATGCCTGATTCAGTTCGGCCATCAAGCCATGGCGACGTTCCTTTTCGTCGGCGTCCAGAGCCAAGTCGGGGTGTATGATCCGTGCGAGGTTGTGGTAAGCCTTTCGGGCCTCAGGCGTAGGTTCAAACTGACCGTCCGAGGCCGCCGCACGGTCGGCGGCACGGGCCGATTCCTCGGCACGACGACGTAACTCCTCGGCCTTTTTCTTGATCTCCTCGTCGTCAGGGACGAGCTTGTATTCTTCCTCCGCGATCTTGGCCTCGATCTCATCGTGCTCGGCATAGAGCCGGGCGACATCCATAGTGTATCGGGCCTCAAAGCGTTGCAGCTCGGCCCGGAGGTCAGCCATGCCTTCCTCACGGTCTGCCAAACGGTCCTTGAGTCGGTCGAGGACGCGGAGTTTCTTGTCGAGTTCGATCTCTTCCGGCGTGGTCGTCATGAATAGAAGTTCATCGGCCGCGTGAGCAGTTCTACCGGATCGTGAACATTCAGCGCCTCTCTAACAAAGAACGGCTCGCCGGCGTCAACGCCTATCATCGTTCCGAAATGCCGCGAGCGGTTTTCCAATTGATCGAGGAAATCCTTACCGGTCAACATCGTTTGCGGCTCCGTCGATTCCGGATCATAGAACTGCGAGCGATGGGCTCGGATGGCAGCCATCTTGGTCTCGAGAAATTCCGAAATATCGACGACAAATGACGGCACGACTCGCCGCGAAAAGAGGCAGTGAGCTACGATCGGCGGCGCTATTCGATCCTCGCCCGTCTCAGGATCGTAATTGCCCATTCCCGCCAGCCGTGACGATTCGCGAACGAGCTGTGCAATATGATCGTGGTCGGGATGCGAATCTTCATGCTGGTGCGTCAGCATAACACGCGGTTTGAGCCGTCGAAAAGCACGCACCATCGCCAAGCGCTCGCTGTCGGTGACAAACACATGTCCATCCGCGAGGCCGAGATTCTCACGAATGTCGAGCTTGAGTATCCGTGCGGCTTCGTCCGCCTCTTTCGCGCGGCCATCGACCGTCCCGCGTGTGCCCATCTCGCCGCGTGTAACGTCAAGAGCACCTGTACGGTAGCCAAGCGACTTCATCTTGAGCATAGTTCCGCCGACCGAGAGTTCGAGATCGTCAGGATGCGCAAAAACGGCGAGTATATCGACTTGATCCATGCAGGTTAATTTATCACACGGTTGCTCTGTTACCATTCACATATGAAGCTAACCGTGCTCGGCTCGGGCACTACGATCCCGCATGCGCGGCGGACAAGTTCGGCATACTGGCTTGAGACATCGGGCGGCAGCATTCTACTCGACTGTTCTTCATCAGCAGCTTCGAGAATGGCGTCGGCCGGGCTTGATTGGCCAAACCTCGACATGATCTGGATCTCGCACTTTCACCTCGACCATGTCGGCGGCCTTGCGCCGCTGCTCGCCGGCACGAAACATGCGGGTGAGATGCAAGGTCGCACAAAACCGCTTCGGATCGTTGGCCCCGCAGGGCTTGGCAAATTGATTGGACGTTTGAGCGATGTCAACAACTACGGCCTGCTCGAACAGCCGTTCCCTGTTGATGTGGTGGAGGTCGAACCGCTTGAGCGGTTCGAGGCGGTAGGCATCGAGGCCGTCGCGATGAAAACACCCCATACAGCCGAGAGTCTCGCACTCCACGTTCGCGACGGTGAAAAGACGTTCGTCTATACGGCTGACACCGCATTTGACGAAACACTGCCAGCCTTTGCCACTCTCGTTGACCTGCTTCTGATCGAGTGTTCGTTCGTTCGTAACAAGCCGGCTGAAAAGCATCTCGAACTAGCTGAAGCGATGCACATTGTCAGGAAGGCCCGGCCCAGATGCGTGGTCATCACACACCTTTATCCGGAATGGGACCGCGTTAATTTTCCGGATGAGATCAGCCGTTTCGAATCGACCTCAAAAATAATTCAGGCCCATGACGGACTGGTGGTCGAGGCCTAGGCTTTCGAGCTCCGTTTTGCCATCGCCATAAGGTCAGCAGGCATCCATTCCTCGAGGACCTTCTCTTCGACCGCAGCAATGTCTTTCGTGCGGTGTCGCCATTCCTTTGCGGGGTCGTCTTCGCGGCCGGATTCCTTGGGATAATTCTCGATCTGTTCGAGGCTGATCACAATGCCGAGAGCGACGTCGTTCCAATCCTCATTCTGGATGCCGCGAAGCACGACCGGTAGCCCCGCGGTCCAATCCTCTTCGGGCGTGATGTTGTCATATTCGGGGATCGTCAATGTAACGGTTGACGGGAAGGGGCCGCCGCGAAACTCACTGACGATCCGCTTTCGCAACTCGTCAAACGACCCCGACGGATCATCACTTCGCATCTTCATCGCACGGCGAAAGATATCTGATACACTTGATTCGTTCATAGCTTTCAGCCACAGGTTAGCACACATTGCGAAACCAGCCGAAACAGCGCAACGTAGACCTTATGCGTCAGCATCTGATACGTTAGGCGATGACCATGATGAGAACAGCCCTCACATTAATTATGACTCTTCTAGCCTGCACGGCGGCCTTTGGCCAGAATGAGCAGGCCCCGATCGTTGAGAAAGAGATCACCTATAAGAACTGGGAATACAAAGATGTTCGCACCGGCGAAGAGACCGAATTGCGAAGTCTCGCGAAGGGCAAGAAACTTGTTATCGTCGTCTATTTCGCCCCATGGTGCGGCAACTGGCGTCACGATGCGCCGTTCCTTCAGAGGTTCTACGAGAATTACCACGATAAGGGGCTCCAGATCGTGGGTGTAGGCGAGTATGATCCGGCGTCTTCAATGAGAAGTAATCTGGACACTCTAAAAGTAACGTTCCCTGTCGTTTACGAGTCCGAGAGCCGTGCAGATAAACAAAAGACGCTACATTTCGAGTACAGAAAGTCCACCGGCGACAACCGAAATTGGGGATCACCCTGGTATGTATTTCTTGGGCCGTCAGCGATGGAAAAGAAGGGCGATGTGTTGGTCAAAAAAACGCAGATCATCAACGGCGAAATGATCGAGCTCGAAGGCGAGAAATTCATCCGGCAGAAACTAGGGTTACCGGTTATCAACGCAAAGACCGCCGACAAAGGTGCAAATATCGAGGTTTGCGATCAAAACAAATCTGCTCCCGCCATCGTCACAGAGTCTGCGAAAAAGCAATGACGCTACATCGCTGCCAATGCATCAGATAGTTTTTCGACAAGGATCAATAACGGTTGCCCTGAGTCCGAGAATCGATCGGCAGCAGCTAGATCTTCACATTCTGCACTGATTCGCGTGATCCCGTCGATCTGCGGCAGGAATTTCTTCAGACTTGGCTTGGTGCGAAACTCAACCTCAAGTGTCGCAATGCCCGCCCTGAGGTTCCGGATCGCCTGCATCACTTTCGCCTTATTGGCCATGTTGGCGTCAAGCGTTGTTCTGGGCAGGGTCTGAGTATTGGCCTGGGTGTCGAGGTCCTCGATCCCATATGCGATCCCGCCTAGCATGTAGAGGAATTTCGTTACGTTCTTGATCTGGATCGAAACCTTGTCGGCGCCTTCTCTTAGTTCAAGGGCAGAAACCGCTGCTGGTTGAGAAATCGGTTTTTTTGCCGTTGACTTCGCCTTTTGCGCGAACGCCGTCATTGACAGAATGAGCAACAGAGCTACGGAAATGAGCAAATTCAATCGTTTCATCATGGGCCTGCCTATAAAAACTCCAGCAAAAATCTTATCATAGTAACAGATGCCAGTTCGGAAGTTGGAGGTTCGCCGTCTCGGGCGTGTTGCCTACGCAGACGGGCTGAAATTGCAAAAACAGCTTGAGGATGATGTCATCGCCGGGCTCGTGAATGACCATCTGCTGTTGCTCGAGCATCCACACACATTTACGCTGGGCCGACGGTCAAAAGAGCAGGGTGTGCTAGCGACCGAGGCGATGCTTCGCTCGCTGGGCGTTGACGTTTTTGATATTAACCGCGGCGGTCGCGTCACATATCATGGCCCTGGGCAGATCGTCGGATATCCGGTGATCAATCTCTCGCCTGATCGAGAAGACGTTCATCGGTATGTCCGCGATATCGAGGAAGTGCTGATCCGAACGATGGCGGACTTTGCAATTGAGGCTTTTCGAATCGACGGGCTCACTGGCGTCCATACATCTGCCGGCAAAGTGGCCGCCATCGGCGTCCACATTAAACGCTGGGTGACAACGCACGGATTTGCGTTGAACGTGAATACGGATCTGAGCTATTACAACTGGATCATAGCCTGTGAGGGCGAGCCGGTGACATCGATGGAACGGCTGCTGGGACGCGAGGTGGACATGGCGGAGGTCGAGGACGGCTTGGAGAAGAATTTTAGGATCGTTTTTGACTACGCGGAAAGCGGCTCCGTGCAGAGTCCGATCGCCGTTCCCGGAGAAACAAAGGATTTAGAGGTACTAACATGAACAAGGTATCAGTTTTGCTTTCTGTGCTAACGTGTGGCCTTCTGGCAGCGGCGTGCGGAGGTTCACAAAATACTGCGAACGTCAATTCCGCTGCACCAGCAAAGCCGGTTTACAAGGTGGTTGAGAGACCGCAGGAGATCAAGGATCAGATGGCCAAGCGCGGCGGCCAGGACCAAGCCGCTCCGACACTGAAGATCATTGAACCGGCCGCCGACGCCACACTGACAAGCTCGACCGTGAAGGTCAAACTCGATATCGCGGGCGATCTCAAGGGCTACATGCCGCATATGGACATGGAGACAAGGACCGGCAATCACATTCACGTTATCCTCGACAATCAGCCCTACGAGGCGTATTACAATCTTGGGGAGCCGTTTGAGCTAAGGAATGTATTGGACGGCGAGCATACGCTACGCGCATTTCCGTCGCGGCCCTGGCACGAGAGCTATAAGAACGAGGGTGCATTCCAGATGAGCAAATTCACGGTCAAAGGTGGCAAGGCCGACCCTAACAAGCCGACGACCACAAACTCAGGCCAGACGGTGGCAAATGCCAAAACACCGCCTACGTCAGAAGGTAAGGATGTTCTGCCGAGCAATTCGGGGCCCGTTGACATGACAAGGCCGTTGCTGACCTATAGCCGGCCGAAAGGCGAATATAAGCTCGAAACATCTGACAAGATCATGGTCGATTTCTGGCTCACCAACGCCAAGCTAAAAGGGGACGGCGGTGAATACCGCGTCCGCATCAAGATCGACGCGGCTGATCCCATATATCTTGAGAAATGGGAGCCCGTATGGCTGACAGGCTGGGCCCCCGGCAAGGCGATGCTCGCTCTTGAGCTCGTCGACGGCAATGGCAACATCATCGACAATGCGGGCTACAACCGGACTACGCGAGACATAACCATTACGAAGTGAATATGAGACGAGATATTACATCGTGGTTTAGCCACAATCTGGGCATGGAAATGCCGTTGGTCGCGTATGGGAACAGTGGCTATCCGCTGCTAATGTTTCCGACCGCGGCCGCTGACTATCTGGAATACGAACGGTTCTATCTTGTCGATTCCATCAAGGACCTCATCGAGGCGGGTAAGGTTCGCGCGTATTCGATCAACTCGGTCAACCGCTACAGCCTACTCAATAAGGAATCGCATCCGGGCTGGAAGGCCGAGATGCTCGCCCGCTATGACCGTTACATCATGGACGAGGTCATACCCCTGATCCGCAAAGAATGCGGCCCCGACGCTCGTCCTCTGACCACGGGAGCGTCTCTCGGTGCATTCCTGGCGACGAATACCTACTTCAAGCACTCTGACACCTTCCGCGGGACGATCGCGATGAGCGGCAGCTACGACATTTACAATTATCTTGAGAGCTACTTTGACGATAACGTCTATTTCAACAATCCGATGATGTATCTCAAGAATCTCGATGACGACCATCATCTGCCGCGTCTCAGGCAGGCCGATTCGATCGCGATAGTGACGGGGCAGGGAGCTTATGAAGCACCCGACCGCAGCCGCGAATTCTCGGCTCTTCTGCGCTCAAAGGGCATTCCGCATCGACTCGAGCTCTGGGGTCACGACGTTAATCACGACTGGCCCTGGTGGAGAAAAATGTTGCCGCATTATCTTGGCGAGTTCTGTAAATGACAAGAGGGATGATCTCTCATCCCTCCTCGTGACTATCCATCTCCCTTTTTCCCTTTCCGTTTTCCGCCCTCGGGCTTGTCTGGTGCCGGATCGTTGCGCGGCGTCGATTGCACCGTCGGCGGTCGAACCAGAATAGGACGATCGGGCGGCGGACCTGTATCTGCGGGCTTGGTATCCGTCGATGCAGGCCTTCCGGAATCCGTCATCTGTGTTTCACCCGGCAGCGGAGCATTCGGATCGATCTTGGTGCCCGGTGTAAACACGACGCCTGTCTTTTGACCCTCAAGATCCGCCTCCTCGAGTTTTTCGAGTTCTTCACGTTTTCTCATCTCACTCGCCCGCTTAACCTCAGGCGGCATCGGCGGCGGGGCCGGGAATGTTTCGGTCGGCTTGCCCTTCAGGAATGGGACCATGAAAGCGTTGTAGTAAGGCAAAGCACCGTGCCCGCCCGTCATGCCAGAGCCCAGCGATTCCTTTCTGAGCGGATTGCCCATCCAGACGCCGGTCACATAGGTTGGCGTGTAACCGATAAACCAAACGTCGGTATGGTCGTTGACGGTGCCGGTCTTGCCTGCGACCTGACTTCCACCGCCGGCCGCTCCGGGGGCCGTTCCGCCACCTGCCGTGACACCGCGCATCATCTGGACCATTGTCAACGCCACGTATTCGCTCGTGACCTTGGTACTCGCACCATCGTACTCTTCGAGCAGGCTGCCGTCTCGGTTATAGACCTTTCGGATCAGGTGTGGTGCCATGCGGATCCCCTTGTTTGGAAATACCGAATAAGCCGCAGTCATCTCGAGCAGAGAGGCTTCGCTCGCACCGAGTGCACTGGGCAGGCTTGGGGCCATCGGATTCGAGATGCCAAAACGCCGAACCATTTGCCCACCCGCCTGAATGCCGACCTGTTCGAGCAAATGGACGGCCGCGATGTTGTAGGATTTCGCCAGCGCGATCTTCATAGGCACATTGGCGTGGCTCGTGCTGCCGTCGTAATTGTGCGGCATCCAGCCGCCGCGTTTGATCGGGGCACCGCTAACGGTCATATCGGGCGTCATGCCGTCCTCGACTGCGGCCGTGTAAATGAATGGCTTGTAAGCCGACCCGGTCTGCCTGAGTCCCTGCGTCGCGTTGTTGAATTTGCTTGTTTGAAAATCGTACCCGCCAACCATGCAAACAACTTCCCCGGTCTTCGCGTTGATCGAAACCAAGGACGCCTGCACCTCAGGCACCTGCTGAAGTTCGACTTCGAGCATCTGCTTCTCCTTATCAACACCCTTGATAAGGAACTCGGCAAGAAAGCCCGGCTTAAGCTCGTCCTTTGGCCGACGACCACTGCGCCCCATGTCACCGGCACGCACGATCGCCTTATAACGCCCAAAGCGCACGCCAACCTCATCAGATGTCGGGCTGGCCTTCATAACTAGGCCCTTGATGTACTCACCTTCCTTGTAGTCATCACCATACCAGTCAGGGTGCTTGAAAGTATCCAGCGTCCGCCGCATCTCCTTCTCGTCGGTCAGAGGCTCTTCGTTCTCATCAACCAGAATATTCTTGTAATCCGAACGCCATTTCCGGCCCCGATCAAAGTTTCGCAGGCGTTCGCGAATGGTCCGGGTCGCGATCTTTTGTGCCTCAACATTGATTGTCGAGTAAACCTTTAGTCCGCCCTGCGCCACGCGTGTCGTATATTTTTCTTCGAGGTACTTGCGAATTTCTTCGATCGGATAGTCCCAAGCCGTAGATTTCGGCTGTGACTGATAATAGGCGGTGCTGGCCAGTTTAATCTCGATAGCCTTGGCCGCATCCACCTCAGCCTGCGAATACTTGTCCGGGAAATACTTTGCCATCTGGTCGAGTACCAGATCGCGCCGCTCGCGAGCTTTCGCGAGGTTTCGCGTTGGTGAGTATTCCGGCGATTTTGGAATTGCAGCGAGCAGAGCCGCTTCCTCCAACGTCAGATCCTTTACAGATTTGCCAAAGTATGTCCTCGATCCGGCCTCAAACCCATATGCGCCAGCCCCGAGAAATACGTAATTCATATACATCTCGAGGATCTGATCCTTTGTGTAGAGCCGTTCGATCTGCAAGGCGACCGCCCATTCGTTGACTTTTCTCGTGTAGGTCTGATCCTTGTAGAGAAAGAGATTCTTGGCTAGCTGCTGCGTGATCGTGGATGCTCCCTCTGTGCGCCCTGTGGTGAGATTTCTATAAACTGCCCCGATGATCCTATAGGGATCGATGCCGATATGTTCGCGGTATCTGTAATCCTCAATAGCAAGCAGCGCATCCGTCACGCGGTCGGGGACTTCCTGTATCTTTAAGGGTATACGTTTCTCGAGCGCAAATTCCGCCAGGATCGTCTCACCATCGTCAGCGTAGATCGTCGTAACCTGAGGCGGTCGATACGTCGCGAGGGCAGATACCTCAACTGAATACCGAGAATTATTAAGGTAATAACTCGCCAAAATACCCGTCAGAGCACCTGCCGCGAGAGCCAGCACAAGCGACGTAATAAAGAACATCAGTGCCGATGAACTACCCCGCGTGCCGGCGGTGGCCCGTCTGCCCGGAACGTCTAATCGTTGAACCTCTACTGCCACCCCAATTCCTCCTAGTTAACGAACCTACGCAGCCTAATACTAACAACGAAACCGATCGCCACGAACGTCGATAAGATCGCCGATAATCCGGCACTCATCAGTGGCAGCGGCACGCCGATCACGGGCAGAAATCCAAGCGTCATCCCGACATTGATAAAGATCTGAAACGCCATGCCGCTCACGATCGCCATTATAACAAGCATTCCGGCGCGTTCAGAAGCCTCTCTCGCACCTGCGATCATCCTCGAAAGCAGGAGAGCGTATGCAAGCAATAGCGAGATACAACCTATAAACCCTGTATTCTCCGCAGTTACCGCAAAGATAAAATCCGTATGCGGCTCAGGGAGGAATTTGAGTACGCTCTGCGAAGTCTCGGTCTCACCGTGAATGCCCGACAGGCCGCCCTTGCCGACCGTGATCATTGACTGGATCGTGTGATACCCATAACCGCGCGGATCGACGCTGTCGGGATCGATCACAGCCATGATCCGTTCTTGCTGATAGCGTTTGATCTTCCCCGTACTGACGCCGACATACCACGCCGACGGGATCAGTACGGCGGCCGCGACGAGAGTGATCACGATGTATCGAACCTTGAGAGCCGACAGAAAAAGCACCGCAGCCAGCAGCGGCAAGTAGGTGATCGCCTGCCCCGCATCCGGCTCGAGCATGATAAGCACCAGCGGGCCTGCGAGGATCGCCCCACCTATCAACGTCTCTCGGAGTGTAAGCTTCTTCGGCTTACGGAGGCCGAAGTACTTCGCGAGCATCAGCACAGTCGGGATCTTTACGAATTCGGACGGCTGAAACTGCCCTATTACCGGCAGCCGCAGCCACGCTTTCTGCCCATTCACTTCTACCCCAAGCGGTGTCAAAACGAGCAGCAGCAGGACTAGCCCAATAGCATAAAACATCGGAGCTGCGTCCACGATCCGTCGGAAATCTGTAAAGGCTACGCCTAAAAACGCCGTAACCCCGATCGCGATGCCAATGATCTGTTTTGACCAATATCCCTCGCTCGGCAGGGCATTATGTATTTGCCAAACGCCGAATCCCGCGATGGCCAAGGCGAGCACGGCCGTAAGCCAGTCAAAATCGCGCAGTTCGCGTCTTTTTTCCAGGATCGCCGCCATCGTTTATTTCCTCATGACCTCCGGCGCTTCGTCGGGCCTCGGCGCTCGTTTGGCAAGATAAGATTGATAGATAGCCCGTACGGCCGGCGCAGCGTGTGAGCCGCCAAAACCGACGTTCTCGATCAAGGCGATGACGGCGATCTCCGGTTTGTAGGCTGGTGCGAACGAAACGAACCACGCGTGGTCCTTCTTCGCCCCAATGTCCTTTCCCACTTCGGCGACCTGCGCGGTTCCCGTCTTGCCCGCAATATCAAAGCCGGGAATCCGTATCGAGCCCGCCGTGCCGCCGCCGTTGACCACGCCCCACATTCCCTTGACCATCACCTCTTCCTGTTCGGGCGTCATCGCGATCAGCTTTGGCTGAGTATGCGTGTAGCCAAAACCTGACCGTTCGGGAAAGTAGTTTGGATCGCCGATTTCACCGACAGCGCCGATCGTCTTAAACTCCTTCAAAAAGTGCGGCACATACATATTCCCGTGCATGCCCACGCTCGATATGGCCCGCAGCATTGATATCGGCGTCACGACGACCGTGTCCTGCCCGATCCCCGCGTAAACTGTCCTGATATCACTCCATTTGCCCTCGTTCCTCTCGACCCAGCCTCGCCATGATTTAGGGGTCTGGCTTACCTTCTCATTTGGGAGGTCAATACCGGTGCGTCGATCGTATTCAAAATCTTCGATCATTTGAGATAGGCCGTCGATGCCCATTTTCAAAGCGAGCCGGTAATAATAGCCGTCACACGACTTCGTAATTGCGAAACTCAGAGGCGGTGATCCATGGCTGCCCATGCAGCGTGTAAATTTGTTGCCGATCCTGATGCCGCCCCCGCACACAATATTGGACCGCGCGACGGTGATAACCCCTTGCCTCAGAGCGCCCACAGATTCGGGGATCTTCCAGGTCGACCCCGGCGGATAACGGCCTTGGATAGCCCGGTTGTAGAGCGGTCGCTTTTCGTCCTGCCAGTAGGCTGCGATCTGGCGCCGCCCCTCCGGCGTCGAACTGCCGCGAACAAATATATTCGGATCAAACGATGGTGCCGATGCCATCGCGAATATCTGTCCATTGTTCGGGTCCATCGATATGATCGTGCCGCGTTTGGTCGCGGATTCCGCCAACTGCTTTTCCGCCTCCATCTGTAGATCGAGATCGATCGTTGTTACCAGGTCTTGACCCGATTGCGGTTGGACCACCTGAAGCTCGCTCTGCACGCGTCCGCGGCTGTCAACTAGGACCTTTCGATATCCATCTCGACCCCGCAAATATTCATCGTAGTACTGCTCAAGCCCACCCTTCCCGATAATGTCTCCAGGCCGAAAGCCGCGATCTTTGTAAACAGGATCCTCCAGTTGCTTTGGGCTAATCTCCCCGACGTAGCCAAGCACATGTGCAAGGGTCGTACCGAGCGGATAGAAACGTTGTGGCTGCAACTCGACGCGCAGTTCGGGGAACTCGAGCGAATGAGATTCGACCCACGCGATATCGCGCATGTCGATATTCTCCTTTAGCACCATCGCTTCGAACTCGTTCTGCTGCCTTATCAGGTTTAGGCGTTCGACAACGAACTCGCGATCGAGCTTGAGTCCATTTGCGTATTCATCAACTCGCTCACCAACGTTGATCGATTTCAACGGTTCGTTCGAGAGAACGACATTATACGTGGGCCGCGAATCGACCAACAGGCGGCCGTTACGGTCAAAGATCGCGCCGCGCGGGGCCGGAATCGGTATCAGGCGAACGCGTTGACTCTCGGCCCGGTCGCTAAAATAGTCGCCCCGCATTATCTGAAGGTAATAGAGCCGGACGCCCAAAATACTGAGCAGCACGAACGTCAGCACCTGTATCGTGCCGACCCGCGCCGCAAGGTTCTGGACGTGGT
>JAGOWF010000005.1:0-5076 GCA_018060305.1 Pyrinomonadaceae bacterium | reverse complement strand
GCCCGGTCGCTAAAATAGTCGCCCCGCATTATCTGAAGGTAATAGAGCCGGACGCCCAAAATACTGAGCAGCACGAACGTCAGCACCTGTATCGTGCCGACCCGCGCCGCAAGGTTCTGGACGTGGTCACCTATCTTCATCTCATTTGCCCAACCGGATGGGATTTCGCCTGCGTGTCTGCCGCCGCGCACCGAACACGTCACGGCGTTTGCGCCTCGTCCCCTTCTCACCTGACAGGCTTTGCAGCATCAGGTAAATAAGCGTTCCGACGGTGGTCGTTCCGATCAAGGAATACGCCCCCGTGACCAGTAGGTTACCCGCTGGCGGCTGTCCGAACAGACTATGGAGCCCGTAATAGACCACGTCGTCAAGCAAACACGCGCCAGCTATGATGGGGATCCTGAGCAGAATGTTGTCCAGATATACCCTGCGGGCGATCTCGGAGACAATGTACGCAATAAGCGTTTTTGAGAATCCGTTCGCGCCTAACAAACCACCACTCAACGCATCGACGGCGATACCTGCGAGTGTGCCAAAAATGATCGCACGGATCGAATTTCGCTGCAGCGCGGCATAAACGACGATGATCAGCGGTAGGTCGATATAAGCCAACGGCTCCGCCACGTTGCGCAGCGTCCACTGCAGCACAACGGCAATTATCAATGCGATCGTTAGTCTTACACCTTCCACTTATGCGATCAGGCTAATCTTTTGGCCTTACTGCGTTTGGCAACTTTTGGTCGTAGTCGGCATTGGCCTGCGGCTCATACAGGAGGATCCCTACCTCCTGCATAGAACTAAGACGGGCTGCCGGACGGATCTGGATGACATGAGGTGTCGTCGCCGACCCCGAGACAATATTGACGATCTCACCGATCTTTAGTCCAGCCGGGAAAATGCCATCCTGGCCGCTTGTGAACACAGCTTGACCGATACGGACATCGATATTGCCCGGGACGTATTTCATCTCAAGGACTTCCTTTTTGCTTGTGCCGGCAACTACGCCCAAAGCATTTGATTCACCGATCTGGCCGACAACGGCACCGACGCCCGATTTGTCGCGGGTGATCAGATCGACCTGCGCCGTGAGAGGACTTACCGCAGTCACGCGGCCCACCAGTCCGCCGTCAGTAACAACCGGCATGTTCAGGGCAACGCCGTCGAGACTGCCCCGATTCACGATCGATGCATCAAACCACACCGACGGGTCACGGCCGATGATGCGTGCTGTAAGCACCTTGTACCGACTCTGTTCCTTGAGTTCGAGTAGCGAACGTAGCCGCGTGTTCTCGGTAGAGAGCTCTTCTTTCTGTTTTAGCTCGACTTCGAGTTCTTGGACGCGCTGCTTTAGCAGGCTATTTTCATCCTGTGCCGAGCGCAGGTTTGAGATCGATGTAAAATAATTAGCAATTCCCGATGTGAGCGTCGTGACCGGCGATTGGACAAAATCCGCAGCCGTCTGCGTCCATGACCTTATGACACGCTGCCCTGTTGTGATCTCTCGCGCATCAAACGCCATCAACACGAAGTTGATCAACAATAGTGCGATCATCAGCCACGGAGCTAGCCGCCATACTTCGGTTTGACTACGCTCAACCATCCTGTGCGGAGATTTCAAGTTCCAGGTTTCATGTTCCAAGGTCGCCTACAGAAACTTGGAACCTGGAACTTAAATTTGGAACTAACTCCCGGTCATTAATGAGTTATCCCACTTGACGCGCTTAAGAAGTTCGAAGTCGGACAGCATCTTGCCGGTTCCCAACACGACGGACGACAAGGGATCGTCTGCGAGCACAACCGGCAAGCCCGTCTCGATCATCAGGCGCTTGTCGAGATTCTTAAGGAGTGCTCCGCCGCCGGTAAGCACGATGCCTCGCTCGACAATATCCGCCGAGAGTTCCGGCGGGGTTCGCTCGAGGGCGACGCGGACGGCGTTGATGATCGTCGAAACCGAATCGGACAGCGCCTCGCGTATTTCCTCATCGCTCATCGAGATCGTCTTCGGAATGCCCTCGATCAGGTTGCGTCCGCGAACGTCCATCGTTAGCGGCTCTTCGAGCGGAAAGGCCGAGCCGAGCGCGATCTTGATCGCTTCGGCCGTTCGTTCGCCGATCAGAAGGTTGTACTTGCGCTTGATATATTGCGTGATCGACTCGTCCATCTCGTTGCCCGCGACACGGACCGCCCGCGAGTAAACGATGCCCGACAGCGAGATGACCGCAATATCCGTCGTGCCGCCGCCGATATCGACGACCATATTGCCGTGCGGCTCGGTGATCGGCAAACCTGCACCTATCGCCGAGGCCATTGCCTCTTCGACCAGATAGACCTCTGATGCCTTTGCCCGATATGCCGAATCCTCGACCGCACGCCTCTCGACCTGTGTGATCTCAGACGGAATGCCGATAACGACGCGAGGGCGGACCCACGATTTCCCGTTATGGGCTTTTCGGATGAAGTGCTGCAGCATCTTCTCCGTGACCTCAAAATTTGCGATCACGCCGTCCTTCATAGGTCGTATCGCTACGATGTTGCCCGGCGTGCGGCCGAGCATCTCCTTGGCGTCACGCCCGACGGCCTCGACCTGATTGGTCACCTTGTTGATCGCCACGATGGACGGTTCAGAGACCACGATGCCGCGGCCTTTTGCGTAAACGAGCGTATTTGCAGTTCCGAGGTCGATCGCTAGATCGCTCGAAAAAAGGCTAAACAGAGACTTAAATGCCATTATCGATCAAATTTCCAGCTAATATCCGGCCTTAAGAGCCGCTTTCAGACAAAAATGCCTAATCAAATAGCATACACCGTGTCTTCACGAATTATCCACTGAGATCGGCTTTTAGCAAGACTTTTTTCGCTCGTCTCGAGTTCCGACCAGGCCCTTTGCATAAAAAAGGGCGAGGTGGTGAGCCTCGCCCTTTCTCACTTATGTCCGCTTGAGGCGGAGCGTGTCTAGTTGTTCGTGGCCCCCGTGTCGATCGCGACAAAGTCGAGATCGGCGACATTGTCCGTCAGCGACAGCACCTGTGTCGGCACAGCAAATACATACCGCCTCGAATTGACCGTAACGATATAGGTCTGGCCTGTCTGCAGGCCTTCGAAGTTGTAGTATCCAAAGCTGCCCGTCTGGACCCTCATCGGTTCCGTCAGAGTGCCGCCCGAGATCACCACCTCAGCATTGCGGATGCCCTGGCCTCCGGCCGTTAGGACTCGGCCCGAGATCGAGGCGTTCGCTGCGGTCAGCGTAAGGAACTCGATGCCCCAGCCGCCGTTGAAGCAGCCGGTCACAGCCTCAGGATTAGCCAGCGGAACGCCGGCATCATCACGAACATACAGGTTCCATACACCGTTCGCATTCGTCATACCGAAGTTGCCAAACAGCGTCTGTGTTCCCGTTCCGCCGACCGTGCTGCCGGGCTCGTTATACGGCCCTGCCGGTGCGGCTCCCGGGAAGTTGGTCACAGGTGTCTCCCAGTTCGTAGGCTCAAAGTTGCCCGTCGTGAGCGGCCCCGAGTTGGGGAGCACTCCCGGCCCTGCGTCACGAAGGCTCAGCGTTACCGTGTTATTGCTCGGTATCGCAATCGCTCCGCCCGCATCACCCATCAGCACATACTTCTGGCCTCCCGGGCCGACAAGCAGGACGTCAAGGTGATCCGGGAACACATGCTCCAGATCGTAGAGCGTCACACGCATTGCGCCGATTTGCAGTGGCCCACCCGCAACCGTGATCGGTGCCGGATAGACGTCAGCCGCAGCTCCGAGGTTGCTGCAGATGGCCCCGCCGAAGCGGAATGCCGTTGCGGTGTCGTTGATGTTGAGCACAGCATTCTGCACCTCAGGTGCCAATGTCCCGGCGCCGGTCAGCGTGAGGTTCACCGTCTCCGTCGGTTCATTCAAGCCGTCACCAAAGATCGGGACGTTAACGGTCTTGAATGTATCGCCCGGATTGAACACGACAGCCTGGGCGACCGTCTGATAGTCGATGCCCGACCCCGGTGCCGCACCGCCCGTCGCCGTTCCGTTCGAGGTAGTGAACGTCACGGCATTCGTGCCTGACAGATCACCCGAGCGAACGATACCGATCACCGCCGTCTGCGACTCGTCCTCAGTATATGGGTTCTGAGCGAACGTGATACTAAACGCGGACGGTGTCGGCGTCGGACTTGCCGGCGGTGGCGTCGGCGTCGGTGTTGCCGGTGGAGGCGTCGGTGTCGGCGTAGGCGTTGCCGGCGGAGGTGTCGGCGACGGCGTCGGATTCGGTCCGCACGGCGCACCGTACTGGAACGTGTCGATACCTATGTAGTCGCTGTTTGCTCCCGACGGGCCGCCGTTCTCGACAAAGTAGCGGAACGCGAAGCGTCCCTGTGTCGGAACCGGAACGCCAGTCACAGTTATCGTCTGCTGCGTCCACACGGCCGGATATCCGCCCGCTCCTGTCTGATACGTCGGGTTGATGTCCAGCATCAGAGCCGTAAAGTCTCCCAGGCCGGTAGCACCTGTTCCGACATTCGTGCTCGCTCCCGCTGTGCTCATCCTCACCTGCAGGCGGTCAGGGAATGTTGATCCCGTGCTCCGCGTCCAGAACGTCATCTGTGCTCCGTTCTGCAGCGTTACCTGAGGAGTCAGCAGCCATGTGCTGATCGTGCCCGCACCCGCGGTCGAGTTGAAGTTGCCGCCGATATACGACGTCGGTGCCCCCGTGTGTGACGGGAATACCGCACTGTTGCCCTGGAACCATGTCGTCGAACCGACCGGTACACTGTTGTTCTGTGCAAACCAGCCTGCCCCCGGCACATTCGCCGTGATCGTGTCAAAGCCTTCCGTGATCAGCGTCGGCGTACAGCTTGGGCTCGGCCCCGGTGTCGGCGTAGCACTCGGACTCGGCGTCGGCGTTGCCGGCGGTGGTGTGGGTGTCGGCGAAGGTCCGCCGCCGCCTGCCACGATGCACAGGTTAACGGCTGAGACCGTTCCCGTGTCGCCTCCGGCACCGTCGCTCATCATCAGCTTCCAGGTGCCATTGGCTGCCTCAGGCGACATTCCCTCGAATGCCTCAAGGCCGCGTTCCTCGCCGCCCGG
>JAGOWF010000147.1 GCA_018060305.1 Pyrinomonadaceae bacterium | reverse complement strand
CCATCTCGCGAAACTGCATCGACTGAAAGCCGCTCGCCGGGTTGAGCCGATCGCGAAACTCCAGAAAGCCGATCTGTGCCATCGTTTCGAGAATGTGGATCTGCATTACCATCACCTTTTCGATGGCAACCATCGCGCGCAGACTGTGATTGACACGAAATGAACGATCCTCAGCCAGCCATTTTACGGTAGCATCGGCCTCGTGCAGCAGTTGCTTGAACCACAGCTCGTACGTTTGATGAATGATAATAAATAGCTGCTCGTCGTGACTGACGGGATCCGAGAGTGTTCGCTGGAGCTGCAATAGCTCCGGAACCTTAAGATATTCGTTATAGGTCAGCAGTCCGCCTTTACCGTAATCGTTAGTCATAAAATGTAGTCGTAAACGGCTTTATCTTCCGCCATCGGTGGATTTATGTCAATTTTCGCCAAAAATCACGACTTTGTGACGAATGTCGCTTGACACGCAATTGAGATTTCGTTAAATTTGCGTTCGTCTATCAACACAACTATAAGGAAAACAAAGATCTTGGGGTTTAAGATGATCGTTACGTTTGCTACCCGTTTGTGTTAGTAGGCCTTTATTTTGTCCCGCGGACGTCCAGCATAGGACGGATACGGAATATTGCTTCGCAGCCCTTGCGGTTAGCGATCTTTGTGGAAGTTTTAGGAGGATTCAGGAGAGATGTTAAAGACTGTCGGCAAGGTCAAGTGGTTTAACAACGCGAAAGGTTACGGATTTATTGAGCAGCCCGGTGAGCAGGATATTTTTGTCCATTACAGCGCGATTTCGGGTGACGGCTATAAAACCTTGATCCAGGGTCAGGAAGTCGAGTTTGAGGTTACCAACGGCCCGAAAGGCCCGCAGGCCGAGAACGTCGCAAAGGTGAGCTAGACGGCATGAGAAAGGTTCTTGCAAAGCTGCCGAGGTCGAGGGCCGAGGCAGCTTTCCTTATTCCTGCAAAGACCGCATAATTCCTTGTATGTTTTGCACAAAGTGCGGTGCCGGGAATAAGGATACGGCGGCCTTCTGCCGCAAGTGCGGAGAGGCGCTCGCGGAAGAGGAAACGCGCGTTGCGGTTCGTGGTGACGCCGTAGAGAACCACTCCGTCGGCGAGGCACCGACACCCCTCGTTGGTAAGGATGCGAGCTCGGATGAAGAGGCGATCTTTTCGATCACGCCGACGCTGCTTTTTGTCAAGGCGGGTTATGTTGCTGCGGCGATCGGGGCGCTGTTTTTTGTAGCGTTGGCAAGCGCGTTTGCGGCCGCAATAGTGCCGGTATGGCTCGCGATCATTCTGGGGCTGGGATTGTTTCTGATTCCGGCGTTTTATCACGTCAAGCAAAAACTCGTTCGATACACGCTGACCGGATCGACGCTTGAGATCGACGAGGGGTTTATCTCACGGACGACGCGCCGAGTCCCATTAAGGCGGATTCAGGATGTTACCGTCGTAGCTACGGTGACGCAGCGATTGTTAGGAATAGGCGATGTAATGATAGATAACGCTTCTGAAGACGGCGGCAAGCTGGTGCTCAAGAACATCAACAGCCCTCGTGATCACGCAGATCAGTTATTGTCGGAGATGCGTCGCCCGGACGATTTTTAGCCGCGGATTACACAGATAAACGCGGATAAGGGTAGATCAAAAGAACGCCTTCTTATCCGCGTTTATCTGCATAAATCCGCGGTCAAAATGTCCTAAACTTCCTGCCGGTCCGGGCTTTCTTCAACATCCTCAAGCAGCGGCGTCGATTCGTCGTCATGGGCCCGGTGATAATACTTGTAATAGCCCGAGCCATAATAGTAGTACTCTGTCGAACCAGATTTGATACCGTTCAGCACGACGCCGTAGATCCGTGCGCCGATAGAATGAATGCGCTGTTTGAATTGGCGCATCAGATGTATCGAGCTCTTATTGGCCATCGCGACCAACACGACGCCGTCAACAAGTGTCGACAGGATCGCCGCATCGGTAAACGAGATCGCAGGCGGCGAATCGATGATAACGTGCTTAAATTTGCCTGAGAGAAACTGCAGCAGATTGCGCATCTCGTTTGACGAGAGGAGCTCCGCCGGATTCGGCGGGATCGGGCCGCTGGTGATCATCTTAAGCCGCGGCAACTCGTCAAAGGTGCGGATCAGCCCCATTGTGTCCTTATCGCCTGAGAGATAGTTGGTCAGCCCGCGCGAATTCTCCAAGCCAAAATGGCTGTGCAGCCTCGGCCGCCTAAGGTCGCAGTCGATAATGATGACATCCGCATCGGATTGTGCCAGCGTGATCGCTGTATTGATCGCAGTTGTCGTCTTGCCCTCTGAAGGCTGCGACGATGTCACGAGAATCGTCTGCGGCGGTTTGCCAGCCGATGAAAAGAGCAGGCTCGTTCGCAGATGCCGGTATGCCTCGGCCATCGGCGAATTACGCTCCTCGAGCGTAATCAGGGCCGCCTGTTGAAAGCCATTTGCAGTGGCCTTGGCCGGCAGCATCTTCTTCTTCTCACCCTGCAGATGATGCGGTATCAACGCCAGCGTCGGCAGCCCCAGATGCCGGCTGATATCGTCTGACGTTCGGACCGAATCGTCGAGGTAATCAAGGAGGAACGCGAGGCCGATGCCCGCCGCAAGGCTCAGGAAGAACGCGACAAGGATATTTCGCGTCCGCTGCGGCCCGATCGGGGACGTCGGCGTGATCGCGTGATTCTGGATCTTAATATTGTCCGGCCTCTGGCTCGTCAGGGCGAGTTCCTGTTCCTTTTGCCGCTGCACATAGGTGTCGAGCAGGCTGCGATTCGATTCGATCTCGCGCTTGAGACCTGTTAGCTTTGTCTCGGCCTGGCCCTCGACGTTGGCTTGTGAGGCGGCCTGGTCAAACATGGCGCGAGCACGGCCTTCACGTTGCTGGGCGGCACCGAGACTTGCCCGCAGGCTGGCCATGACCTCGCGCTCAGCGTCTTTTTCGAGCCGTTGCCCCTCGGTCCGGATCTTTTCGCTGACCTCGCGCTGGATGTTCTCTCTTTGCCCTTCCAGTTCACGGATCTGAGCGTCCTTTTCCAGAACCGGCTTGTGCGCCGGCATATAACGCACAAGTAACGCTTCACGCTCTTGGCGGGCCGTGTTGATCTTGCCGTCGATGTCTTCGATACGTTTTTCGAGATCGGCCTTGCGTTTGAGGTTTTGGCTGCGAGCATCCTGGATCGCCTTGTTATCGCCGACGACTGAGAGGATGTCACCCTTGCCGCTAGCCGCGAGCGCCGCGTTGTAGGTCGCCTGTATGCGGCTTGTTTCATTCTGCGCCTCGCGCCATTGTGTCAGCAGCCCCTCGAGATTGCCGGCACGCACCTCAGTGCCCTTCTCCATCAGCGGCAGATTGCTAACGCGCATCTCGGCGATAAAATCGTTCTCCTGTTGGATGATCGTCGCCTTGAGATCCTCAATCGATTGCCGCAGGTCCTCGAAGGCCTTTTGTGCCCCGGCGGTTTCGCGTTCTGCGTCTTCTTCCTTAAAGAGGTCAGCGACCTTGTCCGCGACCTTAGCGGCAAGCGCCGGATTGGTGCTCTGCAGCGTGATGTTTACGATGTTCGTCCGCTCGACCTGTTGGACATTCAGCCCGCCGGCCAAGATCGCTGCATAGGTCTCCGCCCGAGCGTTTTCCTCAGGCGACAATTGGACCTCCTGCTTCGTGCCAGATTCGATTGAGCTTTCGCTGACGACCGGCAGTGAGTTTTCGCCTGTGGACGGCTTCTCGCCGCCCGAAAACAATGATCTAAGGCCGCCCAGTAAGCCTCGGCCCTGGCCGTCAAAGAGGTTTGGCTCGCGGTGCAGGTTGAGCGCGACAACGACGCGCTTCATCAGATCCTGATTCTGCAGCAGTTGGAGTTGAGTATTGTAGTACTTCGTATCGTCGCCGAAGTTGATATTGATGGCGTCTTTGCGGGTTACCTCAGGCTTACGCGGCTCGATGATCATGCTCGCTTGAGCCTGATAGATCGATGGCTGACGGTAAGAATAGAGTGCGGCGGCGGCCGTCGTTATCAGCGCTATCGCGAGAATTATCGGCAGCCGCTTGTAGACGATGTTGAAATACTGCCTAAGCGAACGCTTGCCCTCGAGCGAATCTTCATAAGAGCTCGAATAGCCGATGTAGTCACCCTGCGTGTGCTGCAGGTCCTGTGTTAGCGGCAACGGCGTCAACCGCTGATCATTTTCCATACTGCTATAAAACCAACCCCAAAACGGCGCGTAAACCTGTTTTATACCACAATTTCGCGGAGTTTTCAGAAAAAGTGCCCGCCCCAAGTGGTGTTGTTAGCCCGCAGGCACGGGTGTATAGTTGAAGTTTGCTCAAGTGCGCAAGATCTGAGCATAGGACGACGTGATGAAGGAACATTCCGCAAACGAACCGCTTGAGCTGGGAATAGACGGCTTTGACTACTCCGATCTATTCGACGCCGTGCGGCTCAGGGACTTGGCCGAACGATTTTACGATGAGGTCGAGAAGCAGGAACCGCTGCTGGCGGACGCTCTCAGAAAATACATCGCCGCGGGCGGTGAGGGCCTCGAACGCCGTGTCGAATCCAAAATATTGACCGATGCGGCCCCGCACTTGTCGAGCTTTGTTGCCTGTTTGTTTGGGATAACAAATGAACGTGCCGATCTTTCGAAAGACATAACCGTCCAGAATGCTGTCTGGCGGTATAAGTTCTTTGTTCAGCGGCGTGCAGCGAAAAAATTTACGGCTGAACTCGTGGAGGAACTCAATGAGGCCGAATTGTGGCGCGCCTTAACCGACCTGAGGAACGCGGCCTTCAGCGACACGCTGCGGTTTGACGAGGAATTGTCAGTCGCAACGATGACGTGTTCCCTGCTCGATGCAGAAACAGATATCGAAAAGAACGATGAGATCTCCCGATCGACCGAGGAAACGGTCGAGAGCGTATCGAAAGCGTATGAGAAACTTAAGGATTCGGCTTTCGGCAAGGTCTTCTCAGAATACGTGCTCAAGGGCGACGCGACGGGTGACTTGTTGACGATCACCGCCGCTCTTCACCTGGCTGAAGCATGGGCCGCGACCGCATTTCACAATAAGTCAAAGCGATGGCATTCCTTCAAGGTGCCTCACGCGCTTGATTACATGAACCTCGTCCACCTCATCCATCCCGAGCCAAAGCTGCACGGCATTATGCGCGGCCGCGATGAGGAACTGCGCCGCCGCGACGGATTCAAGCTGACAGATGATCGGGGCACGATGCGCGATTCGCTCTACGAGATCGATTACTGCATGATCTGCCACGAGCGCGAAAAGGACGCGTGCCGGACGGGCCTTCACGAAAAAGACGGCTCCGTTCATCGTAATCCGCTGGGCATCAAGTCCGACGGCTGCCCGCTGGACGAACGCATCTCTGAGATGCACCTGCTCAAAAAACAGGGAGACGCCATCGGCGCGCTCGCTCTCGTAACGATCGACAATCCGATGTGTGCCGGCACCGGCCATCGCATCTGCAACGATTGTATGAAGGGCTGTATCTTTCAAAAGCAGGAGCCTGTAAACATACCGCTCGCAGAGACATCGGCCCTGACAGACGTGCTCGACCTGCCCTATGGTTTTGAGATCTATAGCCTGCTCACGCGGTGGAATCCGCTTAACGCAAAGCGGCCCTTTCAGTTGCCATACAACGGCAAGAACGTCATGGTCGTCGGGCTCGGCCCCGCGGGCTACACGCTCGCTCATTACCTGCTCAACGAAGGGTTTGGCGTGATCGGCATCGATGGCCTAAAGATCGAGCCGCTCCCCTCAGTATGGACTGGAAAGCTCGGCCGTGAAACACCCAAACCGGTTCGACAAATTTCTGATATCACCGAAGAACTGGACGAGCGCATACTCTCGGGCTTTGGCGGCGTTTCTGAGTACGGAATTACGGTCCGCTGGGACAAGAATTTTCTCACAATGGTGCAGTTAATGCTGTCACGGCGCAGACGGTTTCGGGCGTACGGCGGCGTGCGATTTGGCGGAACAGTGACGATCGAAGACGCTTGGGAGTTCGGATTTGATCACATCGCGATCGCGACTGGTGCCGGCCGGCCGACGATCGTGCCGATGAAGAACAATCTCATTCGAGGTATTCGCCAGGCATCCGATTTCCTGATGGCGTTACAGCTAACTGGTGCGTTTAAGAAAGATACGCTCTCGAACCTACAGGTTCGCCTCCCTGCTGTCGTCATCGGCGGCGGGCTGACCGGCATTGATACGGCGACAGAGCTTTTTGCATATTATCCGGTGCAGGTCGAGAAGATGCTGCACAAATACGAGCAGGTCATCGAGGAATTTGGCGAAGAGCACGTCCTTAAGTCCTTTGACCCGGAGGAGTTGATCGTGCTGCCCGAGTTCCTTGATCATGCGCGCGCGATCCGAGACGAGCGGGCACGCGCCGCCGCCGCCGGTGAGGAACCTGACCTCGTTTCGCTCGTTCGGGGTTGGGGCGGCGTTTCGCTGATCTATCGCAAACGCCTGCAGGATTCGCCCGCGTATCGCCTGAATCACGAAGAGGTCCAAAAGGCCCTCGAGGAAGGCATTGATTTCGTCGAATGCATGTCACCGACCGAGGCCGTGCCCGATGAATTTAACGCGGTGAAAGCGCTAAAGTTCGAGCGGCTCGACTATGTCGCGGAAACCGGTAAGTTTGAGAAAACAGGCGAGATACACGAATTTCCGGCACGAACGGTCTGCGTCGCCGCCGGGACCTCACCAAACGTGATCTACGAAAAGGAAAAGCCGGGCACATTCCAAATGGACGAGTGGCGACAATTCTTCCAGCCGTATCGTCTAACAAAGAACAGTGACGGTAAGTTTCATGCAGTGCCCGCGGAGAAAGGCGAAACGGGCTTCTTCACGAGCTACGAGCACGACGGTAAATTTATCTCTTACTACGGCGACAACCATCCGCAATACGCCGGCAATGTCGTCAAAGCTATGGCGTCTGCCAAGCATGGCTATCCAAAGGTCGCCGAACTGTTTGAAGTTCAGAGTGCAAAC
>JAGOWF010000146.1 GCA_018060305.1 Pyrinomonadaceae bacterium | reverse complement strand
GCCTTTTCGACGTCCTCACGCTTGTTGGCGTGCATCATCATCAGGCGGCCGACGCGCTCTTTGGAATTCTTAATTGTGTTATAGACGTAGGAGCCAGAGGTGACGGTGCCGGAGTAGATGCGGACAAAAGCGAGTTGGCCGAGATGTTTGTCGGCCATGAGCTTAAAGACGAGGCCGGCAAACGGCTCTTTTACGTCGGGAGCGCGTGTTTCCATCTCGCCGGTCTTCGGATTCTCGCCCTCGATCGCCGGGACATCCAGCGGCGACGGCAGATAATCGACAACGCCGTCAAGCAGCGTCTGCACGCCCTTATTCTTAAACGCCGAACCGGTAAACACCGGCACGATCTTCATCGCCAGCGTTCCCTTTCTCAAGGCCGCGCGGATCTCGTCTTCAGAGATCTCCTCGCCCTCGAGGTATTTCACCATCAAGTCGTCGTCGATTGCCGAAACGGCTTCGACGAGCTTTTCGCGTTGCTCTTTTGCCTGATCGACGAGCTCCGCAGGGATCTCGACAGTCTCGTAGTTCGCGCCTTTGGCCTCGTTGCTCCAGATGAAGGCCTTCATCGAAATGAGATCGACAACACCAGTGAAGTGCTCTTCAAGGCCGATCGGGATCTGCATCGCGACGGCATTTGCACCGAGGCGGTCGAGAATCGATTTGAAGCTTCTCTCGAACGACGCACCCGCACGGTCGAGCTTATTGATAAAACAAATACGCGGAACGCCGTACTTATCAGCCTGACGCCAAACCGTTTCACTCTGCGGCTCGACACCGGCGACGCCGTCAAAAACGGCAACAGCGCCGTCTAAAACTCGAAGGGACCGCTCAACTTCCATCGTGAAGTCAACGTGTCCCGGTGTATCGATAATATTAATGCGGTGCTCGACGTTATTACGTGTCCAGAAACAGGTCGTCGCGGCTGACGTGATCGTAATACCACGCTCCTGCTCCTGCTCCATCCAGTCCATCGTCGCCGTTCCCTCGTGAACTTCGCCGATCTTGTGCGAAACACCGGTGTAATACAAAATGCGCTCAGTCGCCGTGGTCTTACCCGCGTCGATATGGGCCATGATGCCGATATTTCTAAATTTGTCTAAGCTAATCGAAGCCATAAAAACTTTGGTTTTAGGTTTTTGGTGTTAGGTTTTAGCAAAACCCGAAAACCTAAAACCCAAAACCTAAAACCTATAATGTGCAAACGCCTTGTTTGCCTCCGCCATGCGGTGAACGTCCTCTTTCTTTTTCATCGCTCCGCCGCGTCCGTTCATCGAATCGATCAGTTCGCCGACGAGTCGGTCTTCCATCGTTTTTTCGCTGCGGCCGCGGGCATTTGTAACGATCCAGCGGATCGCGAGCGTATTACGGCGGTCGCGGCTCACTTCGAGCGGCACCTGATAGGTCGCACCGCCGATACGGCGTGATTTGACCTCAAGGGCCGGGGCGACTGCATCGAGAGCTCCCTTAAATACCTTTAGCGGTTCTTCGCCGGTCTTTTCGCCGATCTTCTCCATCGCGCCGTAAAAGATCTGCTCGGCCACGCTCTTTTTGCCCTTCCACATCAAGCCGTTGATAAATTTTGTCACGGCGATGCTGTTATAGATCGGATCCGGAAGGACTTCTCGTTTTCCTGCAACTCTACGTCTTGGCATAATTCGTCAATTACGAATTACGAATTTCAAATTACGAATCGGAATGTGCCGTAATTCGTAATTCCTGATTCGTAACTATTTGGCTCCTTTAGGACGCTTCGCACCGTATTTTGAACGGGCCTGATTGCGGTTGCCGACGCCGGAGGCGTCCAGAGTTCCGCGAATGACGTGATAACGCACGCCCGGAAGGTCCTTTACACGGCCGCCGCGGATAAGCACGATCGAGTGCTCCTGCAGGTTGTGCCCGATGCCCGGAATATACGTCGTGACCTCGATCTGGTTGGTCAGGCGAACGCGTGCGACCTTACGCAGGGCCGAATTCGGCTTTTTTGGCGTCGATGTATAAACACGCGTGCAAACGCCGCGCTTCTGCGGGTTTGACTGCAACGCGGGGCTGGCGGTCTTATATTTCACCCGCTGGCGTCCTTTGCGTACTAATTGGTTGATAGTCGGCATAATCAAAATCGGCCTTTGGTCTTTGGCCTTAGGTTTTTGCCGAAGACCAAAGGCCTAAGACCAAAAACCGTTTTGTGAACAAAACCTCTTCCTTACCTGACTCTTGCTCGGAACGTGTCCGGCAGTTAGCTCAAGCAGCTCTCGCTGACCCGAATTGCTAGTTGTGATCGATCTTTAGGAAATCGCGACTTTGCTGTAGCGTGGCATCTTGCGGAAGCCCACGAGGGGCTTAGTGTTCGCCGGCGGCCGATGATGACCGCTCGCTTACGCTACAATTCCTGTCGTCGAATTCTCAAAAATCCCGTCTTTATTGCTTTACAGCCATAAAGAACGCCCAGACCCAAAAGTCCGAAACTTTAGATACTATGAATTTCCGCCTCTCGTGTCAAGCGCCGAGCCGACTATTTCGCGCCCTCTGCTCGTCGCCGCAAACCCGTCCTGCTCGACCGGTAAACAACAGGAAAACACTCGCGGAAAACTCACTTTGCTGACTTTGATTCTCAAGCGCAAACGACGAGAATCGGTTAACTGTGACAACCGAACGAACAAGGCTCTCACCGATCTGGTATGTACTCGGCGCTGTCCTTCTCTGGAGCACGGGCGGCCTGTTTATCAAGCTCACGACGCTCGACGCATATCAGGTGACGTTTTTTCGCTCGCTGCTCGCAGGCCTCACGGTGCTGATCGTCACACGGCGTAACGGGCTGCGGATCAACCTCTTTGGCGCATTTTGCTCAATAATCTACGCGATCCTGCTATTCCTGTTTGTCTGGGCGACCAAGCATACGACCGCCGCGAATGCGATCTTTCTGCAATACACTGCGCCGGTTTACATCCTTGTGCTGGCTCCGTTCGTGATCGGTGAAAAATTCCATTTGCGCGACCTTGCCACTGTCATCGTCTGCATCGCGGGAATGTCGCTGTTCTTTGTCGGCGACCTGACGATCGGCGATTATCAGGGCAATATCGCCGCGCTAGGCTCCGGTATCTTTCTCGGCCTCTACATCATGCTGCTCAAGCACCCGCGGTTCGCCGGAGCGCCGGCCGCCGGCCTGCCCGCTTCCGCTGCCGACGTGCCGCAGCGAGTGCAGACAGAACGGCCTTTCTCGCCCGTTGCTACCGTTATATACGGCAACTTTCTTCTCGCCGTGCTCACGCTGCCGATGGGAATCGCTGCTGTTCCGACAATAACGCCCCTCGATATGGCCGCCGTCGGCTTTCTCGGCATAGTCCAGATCGGCATCTCTTACATCCTGTTTATCAAGGGCGTCACGGGCGGCACCCGCCCGCTCGACGCCTCGATCATCGGGTTTATCGAACCTCTTCTCAATCCGGTCTGGGTATTCCTTTTCGTCGGCGAACAGCCCTCAAATTGGGCGATCCTCGGCGGTATCATCATCGTCGCCACCGTCGTCATACACACACTGAACCAATACCGCCGCCGGCCCGCCGCGGCCTGACCGTGCGACAAGGCTGCTGATGCGCGGCGTGGTTGCACATTGCGGAAGCCCGCGCGTGAGCAAGGGCGATACATGCCAGCCAGTTGTGACTGACGAGCGTGGTCGCCACATCCGATCTTAAGCTAGCGCCCTTGCTCACGCGCGGGCTTCCGCAATGTCCGGTGCAACTTGACGTTCAAGAGGACGTGTCTATGTGCCGCGAAACGCTTCGGCGGCAAAAACGGTTACAAATACGGCCCGGACGTCAGGTGAGTGCGGGAAACCCCTATGCTATTGCGGACACTGCGGACCTTGCAGCCGTTATTGTCAAAATTGTACCAGATCTGCGGTTTGCCGCTGTGGTGCTCCCATTTTTCGACCCAGATCTCACGCCCATAGCCGTCATACGAAAGCTCAAGGTCATACACCGACCGCCGCCGCAAAGCGGCCAGAAACGGGATGCTCGAATAGCTCCCATCCCTACGCCACGGAACCAAACACGGTGCCCGATGCCCAACAAAGCTCCCCTCCTTACGAAGGAGGGGTGCCGACGCTTCGGCGGCGGGGTTGTTCTCTGCCGCACCCGTAATGACTTGTTGAATACCACCCTGCGAGAGCACCACCCCGTCAGTCCCGACAGAAGGCGTCGGGACTGCCACTTCGTAAGGAGGATAGCCTGACGGCTCAATGACTTCGACGCCGTCCGATCCAATCGGATACGGCGGGCCATTATGTGAGAGGTCCATCCCTTCTGCCGCGGCAAAATGCGTCGGGCCTGCCGCCGCCACCTGCTCCTGCTCCTCTTCATATTCAAACTCGTCGTCCTCACGCCATTCGTCGAGGATCTCGTCGAGTCCGCGCTCCATTGCGGGCGTCCAGCGGCCGTAGAGTTTGCAGGCCCACGATTTTGATATTTCGAGCTCAGCGGCGATCTCGCGAAAGGTCTTGCCCTCTTGCTCCTGCATGTGAACGACCGTGCAGATCAGCGCCCGCATGTACGGGTCCATCGCAGGCGAAAATCGCTCATCAAACTCAAATTCCAGCAGCCCCGTCCCTCTGCGAATGACTTTAGCTGTCGGAGCATTCACCGCCGTCCAGAACGGCACGGCCGCACGGGCACGTATCTGCACCAGATAATGGTCGTCTGTCTTTTTCAGGCTGCGGTCGGCTGCAAAAACGCTGTCCGCGACCGTGCACAAAATGCGCGAGCGGCCGAGGTCCGTTTCGTTAATTGTCCGGCGTGGATGCGACTCGTTCGAGTCGGTCAGCACGAGTATCGAGATGCCGAGCTCGTCGCGAATCTCGCGTAGCCGCCGCAGAATCCGAAGCGTCTCGCGCGTGCCGTCGTGCGTGTTCTTCACAGCCGTCAGGTCGTCGATGATGACGACTTCCGGTTCATGCTGCCGAGTGAACGAGCGCAGCCATTCGCACAGATCGACGCCCGCCGGCGGCCGGTCGCGAAAGAGGCCGCGAGGAAACTTGTGCGCCCGGCCGGGAAACTTCCCAACCGCATGGATCGAGCATCGCTCCGCAAACTGCTCGTTCGTGTTTCGCAGATCGACATACAGCACTCGCCGACGCCACTCGGGCATCCTGAAGCCGTAAAATCCCGTCCCGCGCGCCAACGCGTCGGCGAGTTGCAGGGCAAGTATGCTCTTGCCGCTGGCCGGCGGCCCGAAGAGGAGCGCCAATTCGCCCTCACGCCAAAATTCGTCAAATAGCATCTGCGGCGCGAACGTCCGCTTTGCTTCGCCAAGATAATCATTCGCCCGCCGCAGCGGCAGGCATTCGGTGTCGTTTAAGGTTTGTGTTGACATTTTGAGTATTGTGTGATATACGTTGTATCATACACGCAACTCACGAGGTTGTCAATAGTTATTTGAAAATTAAATGTATTTTCGGCGAAGATGAGTCGTTAAGTCTCGTGTTTGCAATCACTTCCCTGTCCACTCGCCCGAGTGGACAAGCCGTGGACAAGCGGGTGGACAGCCGGTGGACGCTCCCTTATGATTGGATCGCACGCGGCCCCGCGTGCAACGGCAGCTTGCCGCCGGACGCCGCAGACGGCATCGCAGGCGAGGACGCCTGCGGTCCAGTCAATACGGTGAATACTACCTGTGAAAACTACAGAATTCCTTCGGTTCCGAGCCGGAGCGGAAGGATTTGGGTTGTTTGTCGGGACAGTTGACCGTTGCCCGCATCCCTGTTAGCGGGCAGATCATGACGGACACGGTTCCCCGTTCAGGGTTCAGAGTTCGGGGTTCAGGGTTCTCCGGTCGTGGCGGTTCGGTGCCGTCTTGCCAGGTCTCGGTTACGGGTGACGGGCTGGGCGCGGGGCGTTCGCTGCCGTCGATGGGCGTCTCGTCGTCGATCGGAATTATCGAGCGGTTTGGGACGGTGCCGGCCACGAAGAATTCGACGCGGCGGAATTCGGCGGGGACGTTCGTGACGTAGATCTCTTTTGGGTCGGTTACGGGTTCTTCGTAGTACGGGCTATTGGGATCCGAAGAGCGGGCAGGGATCCCGCGTTCCGTCACGGGAGTAGGTGTCGGCGACGGTGACGCGAGCGCGTCGAGTTCGCGGATCAGCGAACCGTTGCGGATGTCGATCTCGGCTTTGCGGATGTTGGCGGGCATCGTCCAGTCGCCGTTCCAGTCAGGATGCAGCTTTAGAGCTTCCTGCATAAAGTCGGCCCAGATCGGCAGTGCGGAATCCGAGCCTTTCATCCCGAGGTCGTCGCCGTTGTCGAACCCGACATAGACGACGCACACAAGCTCCGGTGTAAATCCCGCAAACCAACCGTCGCGCGATGTTCCCGTCTTGCCTGCAAAGGCACGTTTGCCGGCCTCGTTGCGAAAGCCCCACGCACCGGCAGACGCCGCCGTGCCGCGGTTTATCACGTCCTTCATTATGTCGTCCATGATGTAAGCGACATCGGGGCGGATCACGTTCTTTCGGTCGGGCGTCGGGAGATTAACAGTGCGGCCATCGCCCGCCGTGACGCGAACGATCGGCGTCGGCAGCACTCGGTCACCGAGATTGGCAAACATCGTGTAGCCGGTCGCCACCTGCAGCGGCGTCGCCTCGGCCGTGCCGAGAGCCATCGACGGATACGCTTTCTCGACCTTTGGCAGGCCCGCCTTTGTCGCGAGCGTCATCACCTTGCCGATGTTGAGCGACATCGCGAGATCGACCGTGATGACATTCTTGCTGCGCACCAAAGCGTCGCGCAGCGTGATGTCCTGATTCGTGAACGTGTCGCCGTAGTTATTCGGCGAATAGGTCTCGGTGCCAAAGGTAAAGACCTTTTTCTCGTCCTTGAGGATGCTCGCTGCCGTGAACTGCCGCGACGAAGAATCGTACGCCGTGTTGATCGCAGCCGCGTAAACAAAGGGCTTAAAGACCGAGCCCGGCTGCCGCATGGCGTCAGTCGCGCGATTGAACTGGTTCGCCATGTAATCGCGCCCGCCGACCATCGCAACGATCTCGCCGGTCTTTGG
>JAGOWF010000004.1:7539-21412 GCA_018060305.1 Pyrinomonadaceae bacterium | reverse complement strand
CTTCCTGATGGCAGCGGGAATCGTCAAGGTTCCCCTCGTTGATATCGTGACATCGTAGTTCATGTTGCTGATTATATCGCGTCGGCCGTTGAAACTCATTGACCAAACGGCATTCGACGTTTAGCATTCCAATATGAGCTTCACACTGATCGACCAGGGCAGCGAGGGGTTTGAGTTTAACGCAAATGTCTGGAGCTGGAAAGCCGCGGTCGAGATCATCCGCGATCTCGACATCGTTGACGAAGGCCACATCCGGCAGATGAGCTACAATGCGACCGGCGTAAAGGTCGATATCGAACAGGCACACGATATCGGTGCACGGATCAGGGATGAGGTTTTGCCAAAGGTCAACCGGGGCAAGCGGATGTTCGCCGATCTCACCGTCACTGACGCACCCGACGATATGACGCTGCACCGCGACAGCGACGAGCAGTGGAAGAATTACAGTGTGACGCACGAATGGCTCGCAGAATTCGCAGAGTTTTGCCTGAGGTCAAAAGGGTTTCAGGTCTATTGAGATCTAAATAGACCACAAGGACTGCACAAACAATTTACTGCAAGTTTTCTCCGGCCGCGCGTTCATCTCGGCGCAGTGTTGATGATGAACGGCAAATGCGTAGCGCACTTTGCGGAAAGACGTTCCTCGTCAGTCCGGCTGCGGATGTCTGCCAGCGGACGGCTTTGGGTCCGCGCTTTGTCTCAAATAGGAGGAAAACAATGAGAAGATCAATAGTTCTTACATCTATTCTGGCGATCGCCACGGCCGTCTCGGTCGCGTGCGAGCCGCCCAAACCCGAACCGCCGAAGCCGCCTGCGAGCCCGACGCCCGTCGTTGTTTCCAGCCCAAGCCCGGCGGCATCGCCAACCGGCTCACCCAAGGCAGGCGGAACGCCTGATATCAAGAAAGACACCGGCACCAACGTCAACAAGGACGCAAAGCCTGTCGAATCGCCAAAAACGAAATAGGCCACGAGGTCGTCCTGATCGAGCGGCGGGCCCTGCTAACGGGGCCCGCCCTTTTTTTGAACTTTTCCTGTTGGCCATTCGTTTGCAAATATTAGCTACAGTTTCTCGGAGGCGTTTATGAAAAAGTTCGGTTTCCTGGTTTTCCTTCTGGCCCTTATCGGCGGCCTAATTGCCGCAAACTCATCCTCGTTCGGGCGCATCGGCGGTAGTTTTCTAAACTTCAAGGTGGGCTCCGAACAGGGTTCGGGACGCGTGGCGTCAGAGATCCGCGAGATATCAGACTTTCACGGCGTTGATGTCGGCGGTGTCTTCCAGGTCGAAATAACGGCGCAGAAGGGCCATAGCGTCGAGATCGAAGCTGATGACAATTTGCTGCCTTTGATAACAACGAAGGTCCGCAACGGCATCCTCACAATATCGACCGAACGAAAGCTGTCGACTGAGAATCCCCTGCGTATCCGCATTTCGGCCCCTGATATCGACTCGCTGGATGTCTCCGGGACCGCAAAGGTAAGCCTCGTCGGGCTGCAAAATGAGAGTATTTCGATCGATTCGAGCGGCGCTTCGAGAGTCCGTGTCACGGGCGAGACCGCCAAGCTGACGACCGACGTCAGCGGCGCGACGCAAATAGATGCCCAGGAACTCCAGGCCGCGAATGCGAATATCGAAGCCAGCGGTGCAAGCCGTGTCGATGTCAATGTCACCGGCGAACTCCGCACCGATGCTTCGGGGGCGAGCAAGATAACCTACTCGGGCACGCCTTCAAGCCTCCAAACAAAACGATCAGGGGCGAGCAGTGTGTCACAAAGGTAGAAGCCTCAAGTTTCAACGGCGGCTGTCTTTATTCCCAACAGCCGCCCTGTCGCATCGCGTCCGACGACATAATAACGAACATCGATCTCGCCGAGGCGATATGCACAAAGATCGTTGAGATGGGCCGTCAGTAAGTTCTGAAGACGTTTGAATGCTTCTGCTCGTGCGGTCTCGCGCTCCCCAAACCAATCCTCGATCCTGGTCAGGCGTCCGAAAAAGCGATCCAGCGAGATCTCTTCGACCCTTGTGTCAGGCGGCGAGCCGGAATCCTTTCGAAGCCATGTCAATAGATCAGCATCGATCGTGGCAGCAGCCACCGCTTGAATCGGAGAATCCGTTTCACTCATGTAAATGAGGCCTGAGCAGGCGGCCCGGAGCAGGCGAAGAGTCGTGTTGCCTCCACTTTGCGCTATGGGCGGCTTTTTTTGAAATTTTTTTTCGATTTTTGACACTTTTTCAGTCACAAAAATAGCCGTTTTCCTACTCTAACACATTCAAAAATCCGGGCGAATTGTTGACAAAAAAAGGAGTTAAATTCGCGTTTAACGCCCCGAAAAAAAGCTGTGGATATCGCTTTGCGTGGGCCGTTTTTTCGTGCTAGTCTGTTACCCGTTTCCAAGAATTGGGTTGTTGTAACTTGTTGACAGCAAACCGCTTAAAGCATCGCTTTAGGTTTTATACAATTCTGGGAACCGGCTGTGCAAAAGACTGTGGATAACCCTCCGGAACGGCCTGGTTTTCCTTCCGGAAATCGTTTGAATCTAAACGACTTTTGCTTACGCCGCACGACTAGGATCAATAGGCATCAAGGAGGGGGCCCGCGGCCAAACATTCGCATAAAGCAATGCCGCGCTTAGTCCCGTTTTTAATCTTTGCAATCTAAGGCAACAGCACAAGAAGCGACCGTTTGGAACGAGGCCCTCGGCGTTATTCAGGGCCAGTTGAACAGCGACGTTTTTCGCACATGGTTCGGGCCGATCAGGTTTGCCGGGCTCGATATCGAAACGCGGAAAGTCGTGCTGGCTGCGGGTGAAGTTACCAAAGATTGGGTGTGCCGATACTACGCCCCGTTGATCGAAACGACGCTGGCTGACCTCGGTTACGCCAACCACACCATCGAGTGGCAGGTCGAGGCTGAGGCTGTCGCACCGCCGGAGTTTGAGGATGTGACGGTCGAGATGTTCTTTTCGCCAAAGAACGGGTCGGCCTCTATACGGCCGGCGACGGCCGCTAACTTCATCGATATCGAACCGATGGAAGAGGGGCTGAATCCGAAATATACGTTTGAAAAGTTTGTTGTCGGATCATGCAATCAGTTTGCTCACGCCGCTGCCAAAGCAACCGCTGAGACGCCCGGAGCGACATACAATCCGCTCTTTATTTATGGAGGTGTCGGCCTCGGCAAGACGCACCTGATGCACGCAATAGGCCACGCTATCCAGGCCCGAAGCCCGCACATGCGCGTCGCGTATATCACCTCTGAGCGGTTTATGAATGAACTGATCAATGCGATACGGTTCAATAAGACGGCCGGATTTCGAGATAAGTATCGTTCCATTGATGTGCTGCTCATGGACGATGTTCA
This sequence comes from Pyrinomonadaceae bacterium, assembly GCA_018060305.1. Classification (GTDB taxonomy): domain Bacteria; phylum Acidobacteriota; class Blastocatellia; order Pyrinomonadales; family Pyrinomonadaceae; genus OLB17. Next base: position 18,048 of record JAGOWF010000004.1, on the reverse strand, counting down.
GTTCCTCGCCGGCAAAGAGCGCACACAAGAGGAGTTTTTCCATACGTTCAACGCACTCTACAACAGCCAGAAGCAGATCATCGTCACAAGCGATTGCCAGCCGCGCGACATCCCGACGATCGAAGAAAGGCTGCATTCGCGTTTCGAGTGGGGACTGATAGCGGATCTTGAACCGCCTGATCTTGAGACCAAGGTGGCGATCCTCAAGCGAAAGGCTGATATGGACGGCATCCAACTCGACGACGAGATAGCAATGTATATCGCAGGTAAGGTCCGCAGCAACGTCCGAGAGCTTGAAGGGTCACTCGTTCGGCTTGTCGCCATCTCGTCAATGAAAGGCGTCCCGATCTCTAAGCAGCTTGCTAAAGAAGCGATGAAGAACATCCTCGATGCCGAGCGGCCCGCCGGTTTGACTATCGAGATCATTGCAAGAGCGGTGGCGTCGAACTTTGATCTGACGGTCGAGGCTATGAAGTCAAAGAATAACTCGCGGGCCATAGCTCTGCCGCGGCAGGTCGCGATGTATCTGTGTAAACGGTTGACCCGACACAGCTTTCCTGAGATCGGTCGAGAGTTTGGCGGGAAGCATCACACGACCGTAATGCACTCCGTGGACAAGATAGACACGATGATGCGGGAGAACGGTAATTTCCACAGGCAGGTGGAAGAGCTTATCGATAATCTTTGCAACTAATTAAAAGCTTTTTAACTATTTTTCGGTAGTTGGCTTTTCCACAAGAACAGTTTATTAGGATCGTCGCTAAGTGTTTTGTTTATAGATATTTGAAGAAGGTTTTTCCACTTTTCCACGGCCACCGATCTAAGCGGCCTGTGAATCTCGGTGGAAAAGTCTGGCTATCGGAGGCGGGTGGAATCAATGTTGGATTTTCCACAAGTTTTCCACAGCCGCCTGTGGACGGAAAAGTCCAAGGAAAACAATAACTTAGGATGGTTTTTTACATTTTCACAGGCATCTAATATTACTAGTTATCTTCCTAATATGTTTTTCTTAGATCAGTAGTAATTAGGAAGATGTTGGCTGTATAATATCAGGAAACAGGTCTTAAGTAGGAAACAAAAGTCTCGACGACTAAGGAGCAGAAAGAAATGGAATTCAAGATCAAGCAAAGTGTCCTCAGGGAGGAATTGGGTTTTATCCAGGGCGTAGTAGAGCGAAAGACCACGATACCTGTTTTGTCCAATATCCTTATCGAATCACTGGGCGAGGGCGAGATACGGATCATCGGGACCGACCTTGACTGCACCATGCGCTGCGATGCTGAGGCAGAGATCATAACGCCGGGAGCGATCTGTGTGCAGGCCCGCAAACTCTTCGACATAGTCAGGGCTCTCGACCCCGGCGATGTTCACTTTAAGAAGGAAGACAACGAATGGGTGACGATGAAATGCGGCCGTGCCAATTACCGGCTCGCCGGCGTGGCTAAAGACCAGTTCCCTGAACTGCCGCAGTCCAAGAGTACGCCAATGAACCTGCCGGCGGCGACCTTTGTATATTTCGTGCGCAATACGGCATTTGCGATAACGACGGAGCAATCGCGTTTTACACTCTCGGGGGCGAAATTTGTTATTGGCGAGGGCATCGCAAAGATGGTGACGACCGATGGCCATCGTTTGGCGTATGTTTCGTGCGAGATCGAGGATAAAGAGAGTGTTATCGAGACCCTCATCCCCAAAAAAGCCCTCACCGAACTCGTAAAGCTTGCCCGGCATGACGGCGAGGTATCATTCGGCGAGGACCCGAATCACATCTTTTTCGAGACCGAGGGGCGACTGCTCATAACGCGAAAATTGACGGGCAGTTTTCCGAATTATGAGATGGTGATGCCAAAGGACAACGACCACACAGCGTTGTTTGACCTGTCTGAGATGCGTCGAGCCGTTAACCGCATGTCGTTGATAGCGGAGGACCGAAGCGGGTCGATAAGGCTGAATATCCGCGAAGGCGAGATCGAGATAACTGCTCAGGCAGCCGAGCAAGGCGAAGGCACGGAGATAGTCCAGGCGGAGTATTCGGGCGACGAGATGCAGCTTGGCTTTAACTGGAAATACCTGATGGATTTCCTGACTAATGTCAGTTCGACCGAGATGATCGCCCAGGAAGCAAGTGATGAGGGCGAAGCCGTCAAGGAAACTGACGGTGACAAGGTCCGCGTTCGCGAGTCAGCACCGCCGGTCAAGATAGCATTTGAGTTTAAGGATCCAAATGCCCAGACCCAAATGTCGATCGCGGGCGAAACAGGTTATGACTATCGCTACATCGTAATGCCTTTACGAATATGATCTTGGGATGACGAGTTTTCGAATAAGAGGTTGTCTGAAAAGTCGTTCTTTCGCGGCGGAGCCGCAAAAAGATAGTGGCCAGACGTGAAACGTCTGGAAAGATCGCCTCCAAGGCACCTCGCCCTGAAGGGGCGAAAGGTCAATGTTTACGGGTGTCTGCCGCACCTTCAGTGCGGAAATCATCGTTCGCAACTTTCCAGACGTTTCACGTCTGGCTACCGTCTTTCGCGGCTCCACCGCGTAGAAGCAGACTTTTCAGATATCATCTTTTTTGCGGCGTATCAGGTCGTCGAGTGGATATCGACACGGATCGAGCGCCATTTGCCCTGGCGAAATCGAAAGACGCTTAGGCCGCAGCGGGTCATGTGTCCAACGAAGATGGCTAACCAGATATGAATTGGCTCGAGCGTGCCGAGGGACCTGATGACAAGGCAAATACCGATCGGGACGATGACCTGTGAAATGATCGAAATGTAGAGAGGGCCTTTGGTATCGCCTGTGCCCTGCAGGCCGCCGGTATAGGCAAGGGCGACCGATATGAAAAGCCCGGAAAAGGCCAACACCTGCAAGAGTTGGACACCGATCCCGACGGCGGCAGCATCCGTCATACCAAAGATCGCCAGCAACTGCTGCGGAAAAAAGAAGTAAAAGACGCCGAAAAAGGCTGAAACTACAAGGCCGAAGCGAGCAGCGGTGTTTACGGCAGCGTAGGCACGATCGGGGAGTTTTGCTCCCAGATTCTGTCCCGCGACCGCTGCCGATGCTCCCATAAGGCCGTTAGCTGACCACGTGACGAGCAAGAACAGTTGGCCGTAAGATAACGCATAAGCGGCTTGAGCGGCTGCGCTATTGGCAAGGGTGCCGATAAAGTAGAACATAAGCAGGCCGCCGATGTTCATCGCGATACCTTGAAAACCGGCCGGCAGTCCGAAAGCAAAAAGCGATCTTATGATCGACCAATCCGGCCCCCAACCGCTACCGCGCGGAAAACGGACGACCCAGCCGCCGGTCGAGAGTTTGTAGATGGCGTAAAGGCCTACGGTGCCCGCGGCGATACTAGACCCCATAGCCGAGCCGACTGTCCCAAACTCAGGTATCGGCCCGAGACCTCGGATCAAAATAATGTTAAGGACAAGGTTCAGGATCGTCATTACGATGCCGAGGACCATTGGCGTTCGCGAATCACCGGCGGAACGCAGCGATCCGCTGGTCATGAAATAGATCATCAGCCCGATGCTAAAGACGAAGGTGACCCGCAGAAAAGGAAGGGCCTCCGCCTTGACACCCGCGTCAGAACTGACAAGGTCAAGCAGATAGGGCGAGGCAAAATAGCCCACCGGCGCCATGATAAAGACACCGATAAACACCGCGGTCAGAAAGGCCTGATAGACGGTCCGGTCAACCTTCTCTTTATTGCCCGCCCCGGCATAGCGTGCGACATGAACCGCCATGCCGATAAAGATCGACGAGATAAAGACGACGACCGTCAGGAAGATCTGAAAGCTGATGCCCATCGCGGCATTCGCCTTGTAGCCGACGAGGTTGCCGACCAAAATGTGGTCGATCATGCCCTGGACGCCTGCAACGACGTTTGTGAGCATCGTAGGCCATGCGATCTTCCAAACGGCGCCGCCGAGCGGCCCCTCGACGATAGAGCGGTCGAATTTAGCCTCACGCCGCGGTGCTTCAGATGCGGCGTCGGATCCATTTTGCTGTTCCTCAGGCATCTTTAGCCGAAAATGGGTCTAACTCCTTTTATTTCGTGATCGGAATGAGTTGCTTCACGCGAGGATCGCGCAGCCATAGGCCGCCCCAAACAACAATACCGATAATGATCGGCACCCAGAACGGATCACCGACACGGACGTGAGTGGCTATTGCTCCGCCCATGTATCCTGTGATCAATATCGCCCCGACAACGGCTGTTCGCGGAATAAGATAGACCAGCACGCAGGCGATCTCGACGATACCGATGTAGGCAGTCTTTTCGGCTGTCCAGCCAAGATGTGCAAGGCCCTCATCAAAGCCCGCCGGCTTGATGAACTTCATCGACGCGCTCATCAGCATCAGCAGGCATGGCAAAATGCTGATAATCCGGCCGCCCCAAAGGGCACCTTTCGACACACCGGGATCTGTTTCATTCTCAACCATAGGTTTCTTCTCCTTCATCTGATTAGTGGTTCTAATGATACCGAAGCAATGGAATAGTTTGCCAACGGCGGCAAAGTGAATTATAAATAGCCCGTATGAAACAGTGCCCATCGTGCGGAACGACCTATACAGATGCATCGCTGAGTTACTGCCTCTCGGACGGGGCAACGCTCACAGATCTCTCGCCGGCCGAGGAAGCTACCGTTGTCCGCTCGGGCGGCGATCCGCTGAGGGTCAATATCCCGCAGACACAGCCGATCATCACACAGCCAACCGTGGACCAGCGGCCGGCGGGCGGTTCATCGGGCACCGTCCTGAAAGTAGTGATCGGCCTGCTTGTTCTGGTTATCTTGGTGATCGTCGGCCTCGCGCTTGCGGGTGTGCTCTATTACAATTCGGGTCGCGGCGACAACGTCGTGGTGAACAATCTCAATACAAACAGGCCGGCGGCATCGCCCAGCCCGCTCCCGTCTGTCACTGAAACTGACGAACTTCGCAAGCAGATCGCCGATCTCGAAAAAAAGCTCAATGAGCAAAAGAACACAAATCGCCCGGCCGATATACCGCTAACACTGCCAAATCAGACGTCGACGCGTTCGGCCCGGGTTAACTCGCCCGGCGATGGATTCCTGGCCCTTCGCACATATCCGAGCAGCTCCGTAGGTGGACGAATCCTGCAGATACCACACGGAGCCTCGGTCACAGTCGGCGGATGCCTTGCGCCCTCAGGCGGCGGCCGTTGGTGCCGTGCGAGCTATAATGGCTATTCGGGCTGGGTATTTGATAAATACCTTAACTACTAAAAGAGAAAGGGTGCGGCCACTTTGTCAGTTGCCGCACCCGGTAGGTCTATTTTTAGGTAGGTATTATTGAGGGTTGTTATGAATCGCCCTGTGATCTTTACGGCCGGGCGTCGCCGAATGGGGCAGAGTAGAAGCGCCCCAATGTCTTAAAACTCTTAGTGTCAAACCTCCTGCGTGCTCCGCAATTCGTGCACACGCGATAAGAACCTTGTTTCGTCGTAAACGGCCGGCTCATATCCTTGTGCCAGCAGCCGAATAGTGAGGCCATAATGCCTATCGGCTTCGCAGACGAATCGTCATTTCTATCAATTAAACGTCCGAATGTCAAACTTTGTTCCAAAAAATTTCGCATCATCATTTTCCGCTTCCCCCTTTATGAACGATAAACCGGAAAATATTTGCAACTGTATGATGAATTACCGTTGAAAAAGGTTTGATACTTCGTTCTGCGCACGGAGGAATCTTTCTCTCTCGGCAGTTATTCGATAAACTCTTGAGAACGGATTCGATCAGGAGAAACGTATGAAACGAGTGTGGAGTGCAGCCGCGGTGGCCCTCGTGCTGCTGACGCTGACGGCGCCGGCCTTTTCGTGGGATAACGTGGGGCATGAGATCATCGCGTATATTGCGTGGCAGCGGATGAGTCCCGAGGTTCGCGAGCGTGTCGTCAAGACGCTGCTGGCGGCTGCGGAGGATTCTGACATACCGACCTTCTTCGTCAGCTACGGCTCGCAAAGCGAGGAGGCGCGTAAACGTCAGTATTTTATGATGATAGCGACATGGGGCGACATCGTCCGCGACCGTGATTTTGAGGTCCGGTATCGCAAATACCATCGTTCGAATTGGCATTATTCCGACTCATTCTGGACGCTCAAGGACGGGAAGATCGAAACTCTGCAGCCCCCAAATGACGGCGGCAAGGCTCTGGAAAAACTCGCCGAATATTCCGATGTCCTCAAAAGCAACGCCTCCGATCCGCAAAAGGCGGTCGCTATCGCCTGGATCGAACATATTATCGGCGACCTGCATCAGCCGCTTCATACATCTGCACGCGTGACCGAGACCGAGCCAAAGGGCGATCAGGGCGGAAATCTCTTTCTCCTGACGCCGCAGGGCACTCCTCGAAACAGGCAGCGGAACCTTCACTCGTTTTGGGACTCGATAATCGTTCACAGCATGCCAAATAAGGATGACCTGTGCGATGCCACCTATGTCGAGCCGATAGCGCAGAAGATAATGAAACGATATACGTTCGAGAAGCTGCAGGAGCGGCTTGCGGCAGGAGAGTTTGCAGCGTGGACGGCCGAGAGCCTCAAGATCTCACAGACAGACGTTTTTTCCGCGGATCTCGGTCGTTTTCAGACGCCGTCGGCGAAATACAAGAAAAAGGCTCTGAAGATCAGCGAAGAGCGGCTCGCGCTCGCCGGATATCGCATGGGGGAGTTGTTCAATACCGTTTTTGCCGCAAAATGACGCCGCAGGAAGTTCTTGAATATTTCACGCGCCGAGAATCGGCCATTACCGACGCGATCCGCGAGATCGTCGAGTTGGAATCGCCGTCCTACGACTGTGAGCTAAGCGCCGCCGTCGTTGACTGGATCGAGGCTCGCCTTCGTGAATTGCCGACCGATTTGGAGTTTGAGCATGTCGAGGCCGACGGTGTCGGCACGCATCTGATCATCAGGGCGTTTCCGGGCGAAGGGCCGTGCACGATGCTGCTCGGCCACACAGACACCGTCCACGCCGTAGGCACAAAGGAGAAGAACCCGACGCGGATCGAGGGCGACAGGCTATACGGATGCGGCACTTTTGACATGAAGGCCAATATCATCCTGATGATCGAGGCCTTTCGCTATTTTGCCGAGACTCGAACCGCGCCGCAGCGGCCGGTGAATATTGTCCTGTCCTGCGACGAAGAGGTCGGCAGCCGCACGGGCCGTGCGATCGTCGAACGCGAGGCCGCCAATGCCGAATGCTGCCTCATCCCCGAGCCGTCGGCCGCCGGTCGCGTAAAGACCGCTCGTAAAGGCACGGGAATGTTCAGGCTCATCGCCCACGGTATTCCGGCCCATGCGGGCCTCGATCCTGAGAAAGGCGCTAATGCCGTCGCCGAGCTCGCTCGGCAGGTGGACAACATTCACGCGCTAGCAGATGCGTCCGTCGGCACGACGGTCAACGTGACGACCTTTCACGGCGGGACGACAACCAACGTCATTCCGGACCGAGCCGAGTGCGATATAGACGTGAGGTTTTCAAATACTGGCGAGGCCGAACGCGTCGAAGAAGCATTAAGGTCGCTAACGACGACCGACGCTCGTGTCTCACTCGAGCTGCTCGGTGCGATCAATCGTCCGCCGCTCGAACGAACCGAGGCCGTTATCGAACTTTATCAAAAGGCCAGAGACATCGCCGCCAGCTTTGGTTACGAACTTGGCGAGACGCAGGTCGGCGGCGCGTCGGACGGCAATTTTGTCGCCGCCCTCGGCGTCCCGGTCCTCGATGGGCTCGGCTTGGAAGGAGACGGCGCTCATAGGCTCGATGAGCATATTCTAGTTAGCGATATCGCAAGGCGGGCGACGCTCGTTACGCTGTTGCTGGGTCAGGAATAGTGAGAAGGTCTGGGATCTGGTGGGTTCAATTTGAGATCTGAGATTTCAAATGGAGGCGCGGCTTGTCCGGTGATGGGCGCGGTCTTCAAAACCGTAGTGAGCGTGCGAGAGTACGCTCAGGTGGGTTCGACTCCCACACGCCTCCGCCAATCGATTTTGGATTTCCGATTTTAGATTTTGGATTGCAATATGAATGAGGTTGAGTTCAAACGCAGGACTAAGGACATTGCACAGCGAGTCATCAAAGTCGTTCAGGCACTTCCAAGGAACTATGTTGCCGAGACGATCGGGCGGCAACTTCTGAGATCGGGAACGTCAATTGGGGCAAACTATCGGCAGCCTGCCGCGCAAAATCGACAGCCGACATTATTAACAAGCTGACCATTGTTGAAGAAGAAGCGGACGAAAGCCTGTTTTGGATCGAGCTGTTGATTGAGTCGGGGATCGTTTCGCAAGAGCGGCTTGCTATTCTCTATTCTGATATTGATGAGATCGTGGCGATGGTAGTCGCGTCAATAAAGACTCTCCGAGCGCGGAAACGATGAATCCAAAATCGGCAATCCAAAATCCAAAATGATAAGTTGGATCGCACTGAACATGACGCCCGGTGTTGGGCCGCGGGCGGCGACGAAGCTGCTTGAGCGGTTTGGTTCGGCGTCCGGTGTCTTTCATGCTCGCCGGACGGAGCTCGAATCGCTGCGGCTCAAGCCGGAAACAACAGACAGCATCATTAAACGTGAGTTTCACGAACGTGCCGCCGACGAGTTGAACCTTGTCAAAAAGCTCGGCGGCGATGTGCTGATACTTGACGACGGCAGCTACCCGACATTGTTAAGGGAGATCGCCGATCCGCCGCCGGTGTTGTATGTGAAGGGCGATTGGCAGGCGTGCGTCGATCAGCCGTGTGTCGGCGTGATCGGTTCACGTATGTGCTCGACCTATGGCGAGAACGCTGCCGAAATGCTCAGCCGCGACCTCGCCTCGCGCGGCATAACCATAGTCTCGGGCCTTGCACGCGGGATCGACTCGGCGGCTCATCGCGGGGCGATCCGCGGCCGGGGCAGAACGATCGGCGTGATGGGAACGGGCCTTGACCGATACTACCCTCGCGAGAATACCAAGCTGGTTCAAGAGATACTCGATACGGGCGGCTGCATCGTAACGCAATTTCCGCTGGGCACACCGCCGCTGGCCGAGCATTTCCCGTTTCGCAACCGCATTATCAGCGGCCTCAGCTACGGCGTGCTGATCGTTGAGGCGTCAGAGCGAAGCGGCTCGCTTATCACCGCACGGCTGGCGACCGAGCAGGGCCGCGATGTGATGGCCGTGCCCGGCAACATTACGTCGGGCAATTCTTTCGGAACGAATTACCTTATCAAGAGCGGGGCCAAACTCGTCCAGCAATGGCAGGACGTGGTTGCCGAATTGCCATCCGAGATCGCCGCGACGATTTTGCCGCCGCCCATAGATAAGGAAAAGGACGTGTCAGAACGACCGCAACAGGCACTCGTTCCGGCCGATCTCAACCCGCAGGAACGCAAGGTCTGGGACATCCTAAACCCCGATGAGCCCACGCATATCGACATACTTCTCGAATCAAGCTCACTGTCCTTTGGCGACCTCAACGCCGCGCTGGTGAGCCTCGACATCCGCGATCTCATACGCGTGCTGCCGGGCAAGCATTACGCCCGGCGGACGTGATCCGCAAAACACCTTCTTTCTGAATCCGGATTGACAACATCGCGAACGAGGTGTTAGTAGTCTTAAGCGTCGGGTGCGAGATCAGGCGGACCGGCGCATTTTTTTGCACGAAGTATGTCAAAGAATCTGTTAATAGTTGAAAGCCCTGCAAAAGCAAAGACCATCGAAAAGATCCTCGGAGCGGATTTTCAGGTAAATAGCTGCTATGGCCATATCCGCGACCTGGAGAAGGCCGGCATGGGGATCGATATCGAAAACGATTTTGAACCTCGCTATATTATTCCTGATGAAAAGAAGAAGGTCGTCAGCGAACTGAGGTCGCTGGCAAAAGGATCGGACGAAGTCTGGCTCGCAACGGACGAGGATCGTGAGGGCGAAGCTATCAGTTGGCATCTGTGCGAGGTGCTGGGCCTTGATCCGGTATCGACCAAGCGGATCGTGTTTCATGAGATCACAAGGCCTGCGATCGAAGCGGCGGTAAATAGCCCGCGCACCGTGAACATGAACCTCGTGATGGCGCAGCAGGCCCGTCGGGTGCTGGATCGCATAGTCGGATTCGAATTGAGCCCCGTGCTGTGGCGCAAGATCAGTACGAGCAATAAGAATCTGAGTGCCGGACGCGTTCAGAGCGTCGCAGTCCGGCTGATCGCCGACCGGGAACGTGAGATCAACGCATTTCAACAGGAAAGCCATTTCAAAATTGAGGGCTTGTTTTTTGCCGATGACATCACCGGAAAGCAGGTAACCTTCAAAGCCGAAGGTAGAAAGCAAGACAGTCCTGAGGATGCGGAAAGATTTTTGCAGGGATGTATCGGGGCGGATTATCAGGTAACTGATATTCGAGTAAAGCCGGGCAAACGCACTCCGGCCCCACCGTTTACGACCTCAACGCTCCAACAGGAAGCTTCGAGAAAATTGGGTTACGGCGTGGCGAGAACGATGCA
>JAGOWF010000004.1:0-7439 GCA_018060305.1 Pyrinomonadaceae bacterium | reverse complement strand
AAAAGAGATAAAGAAGGCACGCCGAGAGCTTTCAGGATATTGGTATTAAAAGGCGATTCGATCAGTAAACGGGAGGATTCGGAAAACACAGGAGCGGAGAAGGCAAAGCTGTTCCCTACTGATCTGGGGCTCGTGGTCACGGATTTTTTGAATCAGCACTTTGAAGCCATCATGGATTACGGCTTCACGGCCAGGATCGAGGAAGAGTTTGACGAGGTTGCTGACGGCAGGCTGGAATGGCACACGATGCTCGATGAGTTTTACGGCCCGTTCAAAAAGGATGTCGATAATACGATCGAACGAGCCGAACGCGTAAAAGCTGAGCGAGAATTAGGCATCGATCCCGAATCAGGCAAACCGGTCGTCGCCCGTATGGCCCGCTATGGCCCGATCATCCAGATCGGCAGTGCCACAGAAGAAGAGAAACCAAAATTTGCAAAGGTTCCAACCGGACAGAGCATTGAGACCATCACGTTTGAGGAAGCCTTGGCTCTGTTCAAGCTGCAGAACACGATGGGAACCTACGAGGGCAAGGAATTGTCAGCCGGCGTGGGCCGATATGGGCCCTATATTAAATGGGGCGATGAATTTGTCTCGATACCACGCGGCACGGACCTCGCTACCGTGGATACTGAAAAGGCGATCAGCTATATCAAAGCTAAACAAGAGGCAGATGCCCCGGTTGGCGAATATGACAGCAAACCGATCACAAAAGGCACGGGCCGTTTCGGGCCATTTATCAAGTGGGACGGAATGTTTATCAATGTGCCGCGGCGTTTCGATCTGGACGAACTGACGCAGGCCGAGATGAGCGAGCTGATCGATGCCAAGCGTGAAAAAGAAGCAAATCGCTACATCCAACGCTGGGAAGCAGAGAAGATCTCGGTCGAAAATGCCCGTTGGGGACCTGTAATTAAGTTTGGCAAAAAGGTAATAAGTATTCCTAAAAAGCCGGACGGAACGCGTGCGACGGCTGACGATGCTGCGGCTATCACGTTGGAAGAGGCAAAGAAACTGATCGAGGCGGAAGTGCCGGGAGCGTTTGCAAAAAAAACGCGGCCTTCAGCTAAAAAGGCAGGCGTTAAGAAACCTGCGAAAAAGAAAGGATAGGAGCCGGCCAATAAAGACAGCCCGTGCGGGATTGCCAAAGTGAGGATCGTGATTATAAAATGGCAGTCGATAATACGGCCACCGCGTCATAGCCCGGGACGGACCAGTCAAGATCCGGCGTGACCAGTTTGCATGAACGAAAACCTCCAATTCCTGCAGGCCTTCCTAAAGAACCCGCTCAAGGTTGGCGCGATCGCGCCCAGTTCGCCGGAATTGGCGGCCGAGATGCTTAACGGCATTGAGCCGGACGATAACAATATCGTCCTTGAGCTTGGCGTCGGGACGGGTGCGATCACAAAGTTCCTGCGGGGCGTTATCCCTAGCCGAGAGTCGTATCTGGGCATCGAGCTCGACGGCGAACTCGTAAAGACGCTGAACAAAAATTTCCCCGATCTCAATATCATCCGGGGAAATGCCGCAGATGCATACTCGATCCATAATGAGCTTGGCCTCGGCAAGGTCCGCTATCTGGTCTGCTGCCTGCCGTTCGTATCCTTGCCTAAGGAAGTGAGCGAGGCGGTGCTGACAGAGATCTCACGGTTTATGGACGAGGGGTGCGAGCTTCGACTTTTCCAATATGCTCACGGCTATTTTTTGCCGCCTGCGATCAAGCTGCGTGAATACCTCAAGACGCGATACGGAAAGTCTCGCCGCAGCCCGCTTGTCCTCAAGAATGTTCCCCCTGCATACACGTTGACCTGGTCAACAATTTAGTCAAGATTTAGTTCAGAAATAGCTTGACAACGCAGTTCAAGTGCCGTAAGTTAACACAACTACGCTGATTTCTTGGGCGGAGTTCGTTCGCATATAGTTTTGGGTTTATCGAGGCTGTCGTCGAATGACCCACACATTTGTAACTTAGACCAATAGGAGAAAAGACAATGAGACACTTATTTTTTTTGGCATTAGCCGCAATGGTGTTTTCGCTCTTTACCATGTCCGCAATGGGACAGGACGAGCGTAACAAGGCAGAATTCTTTGCCGGGTATTCATACCTGAATTCCGACATAGGGTTTGATGAGGACATTGACGCCGAGGGTGTATCCTCAGATTTTGACGACCGTCTTGGCATGCACGGATTTGAGGCCGCGATAACCGGTAATTTCCACCGCTACGTCGGAGCAAAATTTGATTTTTCCATGCACACCAAGACGAAGACATTCTCGGAATTGATCAAGAGCGAAGGCGGTACCTACGATTACCGATTAAAGCTCAGGACAAATCAGTTTTTGGGCGGGCTTCAGTTCAAGGACAACAAGAAGGAAGGCGGCAGATTTAGGCCGTTTGCCCATGTACTGGCAGGCGTTGCCAATCAAAAGATCACCTTTTCGGACAGCATTCCTGTCGAAGGCAGCATATCGAGCGACAGTATAAGCAAGAACAGCTTTGCGATGGTCTTTGGTGGTGGGGTTGACGTCCATGTCGGCAAACGCGTCGATATTCGTCTCTTCCAGATCGATTTTAATCCGATCTTCATGAAGGCCGATTCGGATCTGGATATCGGCAGCCACACGCAAAAGAACTTCCGGATCTCTGCCGGCGTTGTTTTCCATTAAATTGATAAATCGTGGGCCACAGGCCCTCGTTGCTTAGAAATCTAGCGGCTGTCTGAGATAATATTCTCAGACAGCCTTTTTCAATTTTCCAAAGGGCATGGTCTTATCTTTCTACAACTAATTCAGGAGAACTAATATGTTGAAACGCCGTGTTTTGGGATCGCTTTTGATCATTGCGTTCCTGTTGCCGAGCGCGTCGATGGCCCAGGGCGGGCCATACGCCGCTCCTAAGGACGTGATCGATCGGATCAAGGACGAGGGCATGAACCGCTCACAGGTCATGCAGACGCTCAGTTATATGACGGATGTGATCGGCCCAAGGCTGACCGGCAGTCCCGGGCTTAAGCGCGCGAATGAATGGACGCGCGATACGCTTGCGAAATGGGGCCTGCAAAACGCTCACCTCGAATCGTGGGGACCCTTCGGCCGCGGCTGGACGCTCAAGCGTTACTCGGCGCAGGTTGATGGCCCGACGGCTTTCCCTCTGATCTCGTATCCAAAGGCGTGGTCGCCCGGAACAGACACGCTGATCCCTGCCCCGACGGTCGATCCCAAGGCGAAAAAGAAGAATGCACCGGCCACCGCACCGGTCAGCACAGCATATACGGCCGAAGCCGTCAGAGTGACGGCGGCCAATGAAGCCGAACTCGAACAATACAAGGGCAAGCTCAAGGGCAAGATCGTCCTGCTGGGCGGCATCCGTGAGCCAAAGGCCCATTTCGAGCCTCAGGCGGAACGCGCCAGCGACAAGGAATTGCTCAGCCTGGCCGATGCCCCGGATCCTGCATCGCTAACACAGGGTGGCGGCCCTCGGGGGAATTTTATGCAGATGATGCAGTTCAATAACAAGCGGATGCGTTTCCTGGCGGACGAAGGCGCGGCGATCCTGATAGATTCTGCCCGAGGCGATGGCGGCACAGTGTTTGTTCAGGGCGCGGCCGCCGTTCCGCCCGAGGGCCCGCCAACACCGGGCCAGCCATTCCCTAACGTGCGCACAAAGGAGGCCAACGTGCCCATCCAGATCAGCGCGGCGGTGGAACACTTTAATCGCGTCGCCAGAATGATCGACGCAGGCGAAAAGGTCACGATGACGATCGATCTCGCCGTGGCGTATCAGGATGAGGACCCCAACGCCTATAATACAATTGCCGAGATCCCGGGCACTGACAAAGCGGACGAGGTCGTTATGCTCGGCGGACATCTCGACTCATGGCATTCAGGCACCGGCGCGACAGATAACGGAGCAGGCTGCGCCGTGATGATGGAGGCTGTCCGCATTCTGCAGACACTCGGCCTCAAACCGCGGCGAACCGTCCGCATCGCCCTCTGGACCGGTGAGGAGCAAGGGCTCTTCGGCTCACGAGCCTACGTTAAACAGCACTTCGGTTATCGAGGTGACGGCACGACGCCGATGTTTGGCGGCGGTGGACAGGGCCAGGCTCCACAGCCGTTGACCAAGTTGCCTGATTACGAAAAATTCTCAGCCTACTTCAATATCGATAATGGCACGGGCAAGGTCCGCGGCGTTTATATGCAGGGCAATGAGAACGTCCGGCCGATCTTTCGCTCATGGCTGGCTCCGTTCAAGGACGTCGGGGCAGACACGCTGACGCTGTCAAACACGGGCGGGACCGACCACCTTGCGTTTGACGCGATAGGCCTGCCGGGCTTCCAATTTATTCAGGATGTCGTGGAATACGATACGCGCACGCACCATTCGAACATGGACGTCTTTGATCGCATTCAGGCCGACGATATGAAGCAGATGGCCGTTATTCTCGCGTCATTTGTCTATCAGACAGCGATGATGGACGATAAGATGCCGCGAAAAACAGTTCGCTAGCTTGTAACACTATGACGAATATCCAATACCTCTCCGGCGCGGTCAGCGCCGGAGAATGCGTCAGCAACGCCTGGGAAACCCTGAAGGCCAAGTACGGTATGTATATCGGCATTTCGCTGATCGCCATGTTGCTTACGGGCTGCGTTCCGTGCCTCAACATATTTCTGCTGGGCCCGATAATGGGCGGCATTTACTACGTCGTGCTTCGCGACATGCGGGGCGAACCGGTCGAGTTTGGAATGATGTTCAAGGGGTTTGAGAAGTTTGGGCCCCTTATGATCATCGGGCTTATTCAGTCGATTCCGGGAATCATCGCGCAGATCTTGCAATACGCGGCGCAGTTTGCGGAGATCGGCCTGAAGGGCATGGGCGGCGGCCGTAACTTCTTTCAGGCCTCGGGAAGCGACCTTGCCGTATCGGGCGGGATGATGATGCTCTTTATCGTGCTGTTCGTCGTCTTTATGGTATTCGCGTTCGCGTGGTGGGCGATCTTTCTCTTTGCCGTTCCGCTGATCATGGAGCACGACCTCGGCGCCGGCGAAGCCATCAAACTAAGTGCAAAGGCGGCCATGAGCAACATCGGTGGGCTGATACTTTATTTCCTTCTCCTGATACCGATCATGCTCCTCGGGGTGCTGCTGCTGTGCATCGGCATGTTTCTGATCTCGATTCCTATCATGTATGTCGGGCAGGTGTTCATTTATAGAATGGTCTTTCCATACACGGGCACGCCGCTCAACATGGCGCCGCCACCACCGACCGAGTACGGCTTTGGCGGCGGGCAGTATGCCTAGAGCGTGAGTTCCATGAATAGCACGCGGTCATTCGGATTATCGTAATACGGCGCAATCGGGACAAAGCCGTGAGCCTCGTATAGGCTCACGGCTTTGCCCATTTTGGGCGGGAATGTATCGAGCCGCATCCTTGAATAGCCGATCTCTCGTGCATCGGCGATCAGCCGCTCGATCAGGCTGACGCCGATCCGTTGGCCACGAAATTCGCCTCTGACAAACAGACGTTTCATCTCGCAGATGCCATCCTCGCGTTTCCTGAGTGCGATGCAGCCTGCAAGTCTATTGGCGTCGTGCGCAAGCAAAAGTCGCCCATCCGGCATTGCATACTTACCCGGCAGCGACGCGACCTCATTCTCAAAATCCTGAAAACACAACGACATCCCGAGCCACGTTTCGTACTCGCGAAACAGCTCGCGGGCCTCGGCCATATCGGCTTCGGTCTCTGCTTGAATGATCGTGGTCACGTAAAAAGAAGTTTCCCGCAAAGCCGCAAAGAACGCAAAGAAGGACATTTGCTCTTCCTTTGCGGCCTTTGCGTCTTTGCGGGAAATATCTAAGATTAAATTGAATGGAACTTGCGGTTGAGAAATACAGGGTCAAATCAGAACCGTTCTATCTACCGATCAAGGATGAGGTCGAGTTGTTTGAAGCGGCGTATGCCGCCAAGCTGCCCGCAATGCTCAAAGGGCCGACCGGCTGCGGCAAGACGCGCTTTGTCGAGTATATGGCGCATCGATTAAAGCGCCCGCTCATCACCGTCGCCTGTCACGAAGACCTTTCCTCGACCGATCTAGTCGGCAGATTCTTATTAGAAGGCGAAGAGACCGTCTGGCACGACGGCCCCCTGACCGCTGCTGTGCGCGCCGGAGCGATCTGCTATCTGGACGAGGTCGTCGAGGCCCGCAAAGACACGGTCGTCATCATCCACCCACTCACGGACGACCGCCGCCGATTACCCATTGAAAAACGCGGCACGGTGCTCGACGCTCCGGACGACTTTATGCTCGTTGTCTCGTATAATCCCGGCTACCAGTCGATACTCAAGGATCTTAAGCAATCCACGCGGCAGCGCTTCGTTGCGATGGAATTCGACTATCCAGACGCCGAGGCGGAGACCGAGATCGTCGCAAAAGAAGGCGGCATAGACCCCGAAACCGCCGCCGATCTCGTCAAAATAGGCCAAAAGGTGCGAAACCTCCGTGGCCACGGCCTCGAAGAAGGCGTCTCCACACGCCTCCTCATCTACGCCGCCCAAATGATCGCCAAAGGTATCGCCCCCATCGCCGCCGCCGAAGTCGCCATCTGCTCCCCCATCACCGACGACCGCGAGCTCCAACGCAGCATCCGCGAGATCGTGACAACGATAATCTAGTTATGGAAGAAACAATCGCTGAGAAGAAGGAACGATACATCGACCAAGTTTGTCGCATAGAACTTGGTGAAGCGCGCGATCCGAACCGGGATGAGGTGGCTGAGAGAATTCGTTTCTGGCAAAGTTTGACGAGTCAAGATCGGATGCAAGCAACTTCGGAAATAGTCCGACGCGTCCATTTCGCCGTGGCGGGAAGCCGGAAGACCTCAGAGTCAACCGCGACATCGCTCGGTTTGTTCGGAGAACAAGGTAAAACTATTTCACGGCCGTAGTCTGCTTTTCCTTTGGGTCGTACGGCGTGCCGAGATAGCGTTTTGCGGCGTCCTGGGCGTTGTCGTAGTTATCGGCGGTTGCCTCTGCGCGTTTGTAGGCGGCGACGGCACGCGTGCGGTCGCCCTTTGCGTCATAGGCATTGCCCATCTTGATGTTTGACCAGACCGAGAGCCACGCCGGATCGAGATCGCCGCCTTGCGCGGCCTTAAAATTGTCTATCGCCAGATCGTAGTTTCTCTGATCGAGAAACAGCAGGCCGAGGTGATAGTAGATCCACGAATTTGACCGGTCGAGCTTTAGGGCCTCTTCAAACTGCTGTTGGGCCTCTGGGTAATTGCCCTCCTTGAATTGCTCGATACCGCGGCGGGCGATCGACGAGATGCGCAGGTCGGGTGAGATCCGCAGCAGCTTATAGCCCGGATCGATGATCACGGCAAGCGGTTTGCCTGTTGACTCGATATTGAAATCCGCGCTCGCCTCATCCATCTGCA
>JAGOWF010000145.1 GCA_018060305.1 Pyrinomonadaceae bacterium | reverse complement strand
GTGATGTGATGCGGCGGAATTCCCGCTCCGACGGATGCTCCGCCGGCTGTCGGATTTGACGACGTGACATAGGGATATGTCCCGTGATCGACGTCAAGAAGTGTCGCCTGCGCACCCTCTAACAATATCTTTTTATTGGACTTACGGGCCTCGGCGAGAAAATGCGACGTTTCGCACACGTATGGCCTTAGCCTCTCGACCAGCGGTTCGATCTCGGCCAGTATCTCGTCGGCCCGCAGCGGTTGGTTGCCATAAAGCACAATTATGCGATTGGCTTCTTCGAGATTTCGCTCAACGCGGAGTTTTAGTATCTCAGGCGACAAGGCATCGGCGACACGAATTCCCCGCCGGCCTGCCTTATCCTCATATGCCGGGCCGATGCCACGCAGCGTGGTACCGATCTTCTCATTGCCAAGCCGCTCCTCGGACGTATGATCGAGTGCCCGGTGATACGGCATTATTAGGTGAGCGCGGCTTGATACCTTTAACCGCTCGGGCGACACAGAAATTCCCTTTTCCCGTATCTGATCGACCTCTTCAAAGAAAGCCTTCGGGTCGATGACCATGCCGTTGCCGAGAACGCAGGTTTTGTCCTCGTGGATGATGCCTGATGGCAAAAGCCTGAGAACAAAGGCCTTATCGCCGACATAGACGCTGTGGCCCGCATTATGCCCGCCCTGATACCGTGAAACTATGTCGAACCGATCCGCCAGAAGATCGACGACCTTGCCCTTTCCTTCATCGCCCCACTGGGCGCCAATGATGACAATTATCATAAGTCAATCGTTGCAGAAGCCCGCACGCAGTAAGGGCACCGGCTCATTTTCTCGACGTTGAGTTATTCGCGCGGGGTGCCCTTACTGCGTGCGGGCTTCCGCAACCTAGCTCAGAGTCCATTCGTACAGCTCAACATAGTTCCGTGCAGCGTTTTCCCACGAATTATCGACCGACATTCCGTTTCGCTGGATTTTTGCCCACGCCGCCTTGTCCTCGTACGCAAAACGGGCCTCGTAGATCTTTTCGAGCAGTTTGTCAGCCTTGTATGGGCCAAATTTGAAACCGTTGCCTGTCTCACTCACCGCGTCCCAGTTTTGGACCGTATCATCGAGGCCGCCGACGGCACGAACGATCGGAACCGTGCCGTATCTCAATGAATACATTTGGTTTAGCCCGCACGGTTCAAATTTTGACGGCATCAGGAACATATCCGCGCCGGCCTCGATAAGATGTGCTAATGACTCATTATAGCCGATATACACGCCCACCCGCGAAGGCGAATAGTCACGCAATGCCTGCAGGAAACGCTCTGCGTCGCTCTCGCCCGAGCCCAATGCGATAAAAAAGCCGCCCGCGGCTAGAATGTCGCCCGCGCCCTGCTTGATCAGTTCGACCCCTTTTTGGCCCGTAAGCCGCGTAACACTTGCAAATATCGGCCGATCAAGCTCGGTCGGCAGCGAAAAGTGTTCGAGCAAGTGCCTTTTACATTCTCTTTTTCCGGTCATGTCGTCGATCGAGAAATGAGCAGGTAATTCTGCATCAGTTTCCGGGTTCCAGATCTCGTAATCGACGCCGTTTGTGATGCCGATCAGACGATTTGAACGTTGCCGTGTCAGCCATTCCAAACCATGCGCGAATTCGCTTGTCTGGATCTCTTGAGCATAGCGTTTTGAGACGGTCGAGAGTGTATCAGATACTTCAAGTCCAGCCTTCATTGCCGAAGCGTAACCGTTGAACTTAAACGCATTTGTCGCCGCAGTTGAAGTAAACCCTAAACTTGCTAACTCGCCCAGGCCAAAGCCGCCCTGATAGGCCATATTGTGGATCGAAAGGACCGTCCGGCTGCGCTGCCAATACGGCTGAACACGTCGTCTGAGCGCGAATTCCACAGCCGCAAAACCGGTGTGCCAGTCGTTGAGATGAACGATGTCAGGGGCCGGGCCGAGGCGCTCGATCAGGGCCAATGCCGCATGACAAAAGAAAGCAAATCGTTCGTAATCTTCTCTATAACCGTAGATCGAATCGCGGTGAAACAGCGGCGGATAATCGATTAAGAAGGTCGGCGACCCATTCGCCTCGCTGTAAAACGCCTTAGCCCTCACGGCCTGTCCACGCCACGTAACCCAAAGGTCATCGATCGCGGTTTCCCACAGGTATTCGCCCTTTGTCTGCCAATAACACGGCGTGATCAGAAGCGAATCGACACCGATCTGCTTCAAAGCCTTCGGCAATGCCCCCGCAACGTCACCGAGGCCACCGGTCTTGGAGTATGGAACCGCCTCTGATGAGATAACCGCTACACGCATAAGTCAGAGAGGTTGTTTGAAAAGTCGTTCTTTCGCGGCGGAGCCGCAAAAAGATGGTAGCCAGACGTGAAACGTCTGGAAAGATCGCCTCCAGGGCACCTCGCCCTGAAGGGGCGAAAGGTCAATGTTTACGGGTGTCTGCCGCACCTTCAGTGCGGAAATCATCGTTCGCAGCTTTCCAGACGTTTAACGTCTGGCTACCGTCTTTCGCGGCTCCACCGCGTAGAAGCAGACTTTTCAGACATCCTCGAAGACAAAAATCATTAATTGTAATGCAATGTTCAACCGCCCGCTACCGCAGGCGGTTCTGACTAGCTCTGCATCGACGCCAGGAACTCTGCGTTCGTCTTTGTTTTGCCGAGGCGTTCAAGCACGACTTCCATCTGCTCGACGGGCGAGAGCGGGTTGAGGACGCGGCGCATTACCCAGATGCGGTTGAGGTTTTCCTTGTCGATGAGCAGTTCCTCTTTGCGAGTGCCCGAACGCTGCAGATCGATGGCCGGGTAGAGGCGCTTGTCGGACAGTTTGCGGTCGAGATAGATCTCAGAGTTACCTGTTCCCTTGAATTCCTCAAAGATAACATCGTCCATACGCGAGCCGGTGTCGATCAAAGCCGTGGCGATGATCGTCAACGAGCCGCCTTCCTCGATATTGCGGGCGGCACCGAAGAAACGTTTCGGCCTTTGGAGCGCGTTCGAATCAATACCACCGGACAGGATCTTGCCCGACGGCGGCACTACCGCGTTGTGGGCTCGAGCGAGACGCGTGATCGAATCCAGCAGGATGACGACGTCGCGTTTGTGCTCGACGAGGCGTTTGGCCTTTTCGATAACCATATCGGCTACCTGGACGTGACGTGTCGGCGGTTCGTCAAAGGTCGATGAAATGACCTCGCCCTTGACGGTCCGCTGCATGTCGGTGACCTCCTCAGGACGCTCATCGATCAGCAGAACGATCAAAACGACCTCAGGATGATTTTCCGTAACGGAGTTTGCGATGGTTTGGAGCAGCATCGTCTTACCGGTTCGCGGCGGGGCCACGATCACGGCGCGCTGGCCTTTTCCGATCGGGGTCACGAGATCGATGACGCGGGCCGCGATCTTGTCGGGGTCGGAATCGATCTCCATGTTGAGCTGCTCGTCAGGATAGAGGGGCGTCAGGTTGTCAAAAAAGACCTTTTCGCGCGACTGCTCAGGCGCCTCAAAGTTAATGGCCTCCACCTTGATGAGCGCAAAGTAACGCTCGCCTTCCTTCGGCGGCCGTATCTGGCCGGAGACGGTGTCGCCTGTGCGCAGGTCAAACTTGCGGATCTGCGACGGTGAGACATAAATGTCGTCCGGCCCCGGCAGATAGTTGTATTCCGGTGCCCGCAAAAAGCCAAAGCCGTCAGGGAGCGTCTCGAGCACGCCTTCGCTGAATATCAGCCCGCTCTTCTCAGTCTGCGCCGCGAGGACCTTGAATATCAATTCCTGCTTGCGCAATCCCGTCGCCCCGTCGATGCCCATCTCTTTAGCGATATGGGTGAGTTCGCTAATGGACATGTCTTTGAGCCCCGCGAGGTCAAGCTTCCCGTCGTCTGAGCCGGTCCGGCCGTTAGACTTGGCGGCGGGTGGGGCTTCGGCGGCTTCGACAGTGGAAGTTTCGGTATCGCCGTCGTTGGTCACTTCGACCTCGACGTCCGTATCAGCGGCCTTTGATCTGCGGCCCTGTGTGGTTTTAGTTGCCATGATAAGTTGGAAGGCGGTCCTTCATTTGAACAATTCTAAAGATTTGCAATTTTCCCGCGCATCTACGCGACAGCTAAGGCAAGTGTGTTAAGAGGCGGAGAAAATCGTACGGATCGTAAGTAGTATGCCGTGAAATGGACCCTTTGGCCCTTAGAGAAACCCTGAACTAAAGGGATTATTTATTATTTACAACATTGCGCCAACAAAATCAACTAAAAAATCAAATTTTTCTCATCGCCGCTTCGATCTCGCTCCAAACCTCGTCTCGGCCGCGGCCGGTTTGCGACGAGTATGCGATGATCTTGACATCTTCGAGCGTCCTGCGAGCGTTCGCCAGGAGACGTTGAAGTTCATTATTTGACAGTTTGTCAGCCTTTGTCGCGACGACGAGATGCGGCTTATCGTGATGGACGAGCCACTCATTAAGCTGCAAATCGAGCGGTGTCGGCGCGTGACGCGAATCGATAAGCTGCACACACAACGCCAGCTCGTCACGCTCCGCCAGGTATTCCTCGGCCATCTTGCCCCAATCGCTTCGCATCGCCTTTGACACCTTGGCATAGCCGTAGCCCGGAAGGTCAGCGAAATAGAACTCATCGTTTATCAAAAAGAAATTAATGCTCTGCGTTCGTCCCGGCGTATTTGACGTTCGGGCGAGGCCCTTTCTCTGGAGGAGCGAATTGATCAGCGACGATTTGCCTACGTTCGAGCGACCGAGAAAGGCGATCTCAGGACGGCCGTCGGTTGTCCAATGTGAGCGCTCGAAGGCGCTTTTTATGAACTCTGCTTTGGGCGTCTTCACGCTGACTTGGCCATCTCGGAGCGCGCCGCGATCCAGCGTTTCATCGTCTCGCGACGCTGCGCTAGCGTGTCGAGAGCATTCGGCTGACGCATCACGAGGTCGTCGAGGTGCTTGAGATAATTCGGGTTGCCGAGCGTCTCACGCATCTGGCCGACGTAGGGCTGTATCTTAGAGAACACGACCCAGATCTCGCCGCCCGAGTCAAAGAACATGTCCTCGTCGATCGCGCCGCGATTCACAAAACTCGCCGCCATGTCCCAGTAGGTCGAGACCATTCGGTACTTCGCACTCGTTTCCACGTCGATCATCGCGTTTAGGATGTCTTCGGCACTCTCCGGAAAGAAGGACACAAACCACGTCCTCGCGTCGCGCATCTTCTCCTCGCGGCGAAGGTCATAGAGCTTCATTATCAGGTCGGCTGATGCTTCTCTGTTCATTGGTGTACTCCTGTGTTATTCGATAGCGGCGCCGATCTCGACCGACGGGCCGTCGGGGCTCCAGACCTGGGGCGTCTCAAGGCTTTCGGGCTCGGCGTCGGGCTCGATAGCAAATTTGAGGACTTCGTCGATCATATCGACGACATGGATGGTCAGTTCATCACGAACCTCTTCGGGCACGTCAGCGAGGTCCTTTTCGTTTTCTTTCGACAAGATCAGCGTCTTAAGGCCAAAACGATGAGCCGCGAGCAGCTTCTCTTTGACCCCGCCGATCGGCAGCACCTTGCCTCGCAGCGTTATCTCGCCGGTCATTGCGACATCGTGGCGGGCGCGCTTTCGGGTCAAGGCCGACACCATCGCAACGGCCATCGTGATGCCGGCCGAGGGGCCGTCCTTCGGGATCGCCCCTTCGGGCACGTGTATGTGCAGGTCTTTTTCCCTAAAGTCGGTCGGGTCGATACCTAATTCCTCGGCCCTCGTGCGGACGCACGTCAGCGCCGCCTTAGCGGATTCCTGCATCACCTCGCCGAGCTTTCCGGTAAGCGTGACCTCGCCTTTGCCTTTGACGAGAGTTGCCTCGACCTGCAAAACGTCGCCGCCGACCTCGGTCCACGCAAGGCCGTTGACCAGGCCGATCTCGCTCGTGCGCGCAATATCCTGTTTGCGGAATCTGATAGTGCCGAGAAGCGCCTGCACTTTTTCGGCGTCGATGACTACGCGGAAATCCTCTTTGACCTCGGTAGCGACAAACTGCCTCGCGATCTTTCGCAGGCACGATCCGATCTCGCGCTCCAGATTGCGAACGCCCGCCTCGCGTGTGTAGTGGCGGATCATCTCAAGGATGCCGTCATCGGTGAAGGTGACGCGGCCGCAGTCAACGCCGCTGTTCTCGCACTGCTTCGAGATGAGGTGTCGCTTAGCGATCTCGACCTTTTCGCGCTCGGTGTAGCCCGAAAGATTCAAGATCTCGAGCCTGTCCTGCAGAGCAGCGGGAATTGTGTGCAGCACGTTAGCCGTCGCAATAAAAAACACATGTGACAGATCGTAATCGATGTCGAGATAATGGTCGCGAAACGCCAAATTCTGCTCGGGATCCAGCACCTCAAGCAATGCTGCCGACGGATCGCCGCGAAAGTCACGCCCGAGCTTATCGACCTCATCCAGCAGCATCACAGGATTTGTCGTGCCCGCACGCTTCATCAACTGGACGATTTGGCCCGGCATCGAGCCGATATATGTCCGCCGATGGCCGCGTATCTCCGCCTCGTCGTGAACTCCGCCGAGCGCGAGCCTGACGAATTTACGTCCTGTCGCACGCGCGATCGACTTGCCAAGCGATGTCTTGCCCACGCCCGGCGCACCGACAAAACAGAGGATCGTGCCCTTCGGATTTTTTACAAGCTGCCGGACGGCAAGAAATTCGAGAATGCGTTCCTTGATCTTCTCAAGTCCGTAATGATCCTCATCGAGTATCTTTTCAGCCTCGCCGAGGTCGTCAAGCTCATCAGTTCGTTCGTTCCAGGGAACATTTATGAGCCAGTCAAGATACGTCCGCGACACTGTGCCCTCGGCCGACATCGGCGGCATCGCCTCAAGACGGGCGAACTCCTGCATCGCCTTTTCCGTCGCCTCTTCGGTCATGCCGGCGTTCTCTATTCTTTGCTTTAGGTCCTCAAGCTCGGCCTTTTCGTCCTTGCGGCCGAGTTCCTTGTGAATTGCCTTGATCTGCTCATTGAGATAATACTCACGCTGATGTTTGTCCATCTGCTTCTTGGTGCGTGCGTGAATATTGC
>JAGOWF010000144.1 GCA_018060305.1 Pyrinomonadaceae bacterium | reverse complement strand
TCCAATTGTTTTGTGGCGTCAGTGCCACAATATGTGGCTGGATTTACTATTGCCGGTTAACGATTTACAATCTACACCAAGTTATGCCCATTGAGACCGCCGGCCAGAAGGCCGCGAAAGTTAGTAAGATACGAATCGAGAATACCGCGACCTTTCTGCTGCCAAAGGATCATGAGGCGAGCATCGAGAAGGTGCTCGATTTCCTGCCCAGCGAACAGATCCGCGGCGTCGAGCGGATAAAGCTTGTCGATTACATCAACGATCCTCGGCTCAAAAATATTGATATGCCGATCAAGGGCGACCTGCCGGGGTTGTATCACCCACGGGTGCAGAATTCGGCACCGTGGTTTGAGATGTCTATGGGGGCTCTGCTCCAGCCGACCGAGGGCTTTATGAAGCGGTTTATGGCGAAAAGCTCGTTCAAAGGCAACCTCGCCGGTCTCATCTTCTCACTCGCGGGCCAACACTATTATCTGACTCTGCGCCATTCGGTAAAAAAGGGCAGCCTCGAACCACAAATTCGCCAATACGCCGAGAAAAATCTGAGAGCCTGGAGCGAAAAGCAGGCCGAGACGAGCTGGCGGGCTAAGCTCTTCAAGCCGTTCCGCCCGTTCCTTGAACGCTGGGCGAAGTGGCTTAACAAAAAGGCCGCGCAAGCCAAGAAATAGAACAATAGCCGCAAGGATGCTCAAAAAGCACAGAAGATAAGGATCGGCACGTGCGCGTTTTGCACTCTTTTGCGTTGAAATAACTTTATGAATTACTGGATGGTCAAGCAGGAGCCCACCGCGTATTCGTGGGACGATTTCGTGAAGGAAGGTAAGACCGATTGGACGGGCGTGCGTAATTTCAAGGCTCGCAACTTCTTAAAGGAAATGAAAACGGGCGACAAGGTCTATTTTTATCACTCGGTTATCGGAACGGAAGTAGTCGGCATCGCCAAGGTGACGAAAGAGGCCTTTCCCGATCCGACCGACACAGCCTGGCACGCGGTGGAACTAACGCCCGTCAAGCCGCTGAAAAAGCCGGTCACACTCGAATCGATCAAGGGCAACAAAGCCCTCGCAAACATATATCTAGTCCGCCAGCCGCGATTCAGCGTTATGCCGCTAACCAAAGACGAGTTCGAAGAGATCCTCAGCATGTCGAAATGATCGGAGGGGCGAGCGTCTTGCTCGCCCGATAGCATGGTAAAAGAAGCCGTCGAATATTATCACGAACTTTTGAGTGACACCGAATTGGCCTCGGCGTCGCTGCAATTGCTCGACGCCGGGCTTAGCCGGACGAAACTGATCTTCGGCGGGCGGCACCTGGCCCCTTATCTGCGCCCGCATTTTGTGACGGCGAGCGATTGGACGCGGATTACCGGCGTTTGTGAGACCGTATTTGGCGCGCTTCAAAAGGTAAAGGCGGCCGCCGTTGAAGATGACGCCGTTCTCGACGAGCTTGGCGTCACCGCCATCGAGCGCGACCTCGTAAAGATCGACCCCGGCTACGAACACGTCTCGCCGACGTCGCGGCTCGACTCGTTTCTGACCGACGACGCTTACAGTTTTGTCGAGCTAAACGGCGAATCGCCCGCCGGCATTGCCTACGCCGACTCGGCGAGCGAAATATTTCGATCGCTCCCGGTGATGCAGAAATTTGGCGAACGCTATTCGTTTTACGGCCACCATGGCAGGCCGAAGCTGCTCGATGTGCTGCTCCGCTGTTACGCGGAATTTCTCGGACGCGATCCCGAACGAGCTCCGACAATTGCGATCGTCGATCTCAAGGACCTACCGACGCTCAAGGAATTTGAGCTTTTTGCGGAGTATTTCGAGTCGCAAGGCTATCCGTCCATCATCTGCTCGCCGGACGAGCTAGAGTTTAACGGGACTTGGCTGATGCACGACGGCCGCGTGATCGATATCGTTTACAAACGCCTGCTGGTCAACGAGTATCTGCCGATCATGGCCGAGCAGCCGGCTTTGCTCAACGCATATCGTGCCGGCACGATATGTATGGTCAACAGCTTTCGCAGCAAGCTGGTGCACAAGAAAGCGATCTTTGCCGTGCTGACGAATGAACGCTATTCGCACTTATTCAGCGGCGACGAACTCGCTGCGATAAAGGCCCATGTGCCGTGGACCCGCGTATTCCGCGATGAGAAGACAAAGGTCAGAACCGGGAGCGATAGCGACTGGGTTCTTGCCGACGCCGATCTGGTCGAATATACCCGCGCCAATTCGGACAAACTCGTCCTCAAGCCTAACGACGATTACGGGGGCCACGGTATCTATATCGGTTGGAACTCGACCGCGAACGAATGGGACAACGCCATCGCGGCTGCGCTGGCGAACGGTGATTACCTCGTGCAGGAACGTGTAAGGACCGCAAAAGAGATGTTCCCGATGATCACCGATGACGGCGGTTGGCAGATGGTCGAACAGCTAGTCGATCTCGACCCGCTATTGTTTCTCGGCAAGGTCGGCTCGGCGTTTACGCGGCTGTCCTCGACCGAGCTTGCAAACGTATCATCAGGCGGCGGCATGGTGCCGACGTTCATCATCGATGACAAGTAGTTGCAGAGGCCCGCGCGTGAGCAAGGGCATAACACTCAACGCATGAGCAAATCATCCAACACATCACGCCTTCGCGAGCTCACCGACGACTATCTGCGTCTCGAGCACAAGCTTAAGCTCGGCGGCGGCTCGGACAAGATCGCCAAGGTCCATAACCAGGGCAAGCTGACCGCTCGCGAGCGGATCGATCTGCTCCTTGTCCCCGACACGTTCAACCAAGAGATCGGCCTGCTCGTGGCATATGACGAATATGACGGCCAGGCACCCGCGGCGGCGGTTGTGACAGTCGTCGGCAAGATCGAGGGCCGCCAATGCGTCGTCGTCGCCAACGACGCCACCATCAAGGCCGGTGCGTGGTATCCCGAGACGATCAAGAAAATTCTACGGGCGCAGGAGATCGCGATGCGCAACCGCGTGCCGATCGTCTATCTGGTTGATTCCGCCGGGGTTAACCTGCCTTATCAGGGCGGCGTCTTTCCGGGTCAATACGGCGCGGCGCGTATCTTCTATTACAACTCGATAATGCGGCATTACCTGAAAGTGCCCCAAATCGCCGCCGTCATGGGCATGTGCGTCGCCGGCGGCGCCTACCTTCCCGCTCTCAGCGACGTGATCCTGATGGTGGAGGGCACAAGCTTTATGGGCCTCGGCGGAGCAAATCTCGTCAAAGGAGCCACCGGCCAAACCATCGACAACGAAACTCTCGGCGGCGCGATGACCCACAACTCAATCTCCGGCGTCGCCCATTACCGGACAAAAGACGACAAAGAGTGCATCGCGAAAATCCGCCAACTGATCACAGAATTGCCAGCCTCACATTGCGAAAGCCCGCGCGTGAGCAAGGGCGATACATCCGACGCGAGTGTTTCGCCCTCCCTCACGGTCGGGCTTGCGCACCGTCCGGCCGATCATTTGTATGACATCCTCCCCGACGATCACCGCGCGCCGTATGATATGCATTCAGTCTTAGGCACGTTCCTCGACGGGCCGGTCGATGAATTCCAGGCTGATTTTGCTAAAGAGATGATCTGCGGCACCGCGCGTATCGGCGGCATTCTCGTCGGCGTGATCGCAAATTCGCGGGCGATGTCAAAGAGCAAGAACGGAGCGCGCTTCGGCGGTATCGTTTATACCGAATCTGCCGAAAAGACTGCGTATTTCATCGAAAACTGCGACCGTCATGACACGCCTTTGCTCTTCGTTCAGGACGTCAGCGGTTTCATGGTCGGGGCCGATGCCGAACATAGCGGCATCATTCGCGCAGGCGCGCGGTTTGTCGAGGCGATGGCGACCGCAAAGGTGCCAAAGATCGTTCTTACCGTCAACCACGCCAGCGGTGCGGGCTATTACGCGATGGCGGGACAGGGATTCGATCCCGACTTTGTCTTTTCGCTGCCCACGGGCCGCATGGGCGTGATGGAAGGCGACAGCGCCGTCCAGGCGATCTTCGGCACCCAACTCGACAAACTGAAAGCCAATAGCCAAGAACCCGACGACGCCCTCAAGGCCGAAATGCAAAAGGTCCGCGAAACCTATGACCGCGAACTTGACGCCAAACACGCCGCCGCGCGTGGCTTGGTTGACGCTATCGTCACGCCGGAGAACGTTCGCGACTCGCTGATCCTCGCTCTCGAGACGTGCCAAAACACCTCGACACCGCACATCGGGGCGTTTGTTTTGCCAAATACGTAAATGGTCACTAAGCCGTAACGGGTCAAACGTCGGAACGCGGGCACTCTTGTCCGCTCGTACCGAACACATGATCATCACCACGGCGTTCCGGCGGTTAACGCTTTTACGGATTTCGCCCCCGATTCGGCCTATCTTCACTCCAAGCAGGGTCGAAAACTACTTCGCGTAGAGCAAAGCCGGAGTTATTTCATGTTTCCTCGGCTTTGTCAGGCCCTGCTCCCGCTCACCGTTCGTTTGTTTGCTTACAGACCGCTCAGTTCGGCCAGTGCTAGATTGTCGCAGAAGCGACATGCAGTCTCAATCCTCTGACCGTTATCAAAAGGCTCGCGATCTCATTACAAAGGGGCGCCGGTCAAGCTGGTGGATCCGAAAAGGATCCAAGGCTCGGGGATTCTATTATGCCGATAAGGAAGGCGGGCGCATCATCGACAGAGCCGCTCTTAATCGAATCAATTCGCTGGTGCTGCCGCCCGCATGGGGTAATGTCAGGATCAACCCTGCTCCGACCGGCCGACTGCAAGCGGTCGGAATCGATACTACCGGGCGCGTTCAGTATCGATATCATACTGCATTTGCCGAGCGGCAGCAGCGGCGCAAATTCAAAAAATGGAGCGATTCGGCGAGTATCTATCGAAATTGCGGGAGGTTACAAATGAGCATATTATGCTCGACGGATTTCCTCGTGAAAAGGTGCTGGCGATAATGGTGCGGCTTATCAATTCGCTTTACTTCCGCGTCGGCACCGACGGCAGCGTCCGGCGATACCGAACCTACGGGATCACGACTTTGAAGAACGACCACCTGATAATTGGCAGAAATGGGATGCTGCGGTTTGAGTTCGTCGGTAAAAGCCGCGTCTGGCATCGAAAGGTCCTGGTCGATGCCGAACTGGCCAGCGTGATGCAAAAACTGAAAATGCTGGGGGCAAAGCGAAAACTGTTTCATTACGTCGATACCGACGGCCGTCCGCGGCCGATAACCGCCGCCGATATTAATCGGTATCTAAAAGACGCGACGACGGCCGAGTTTTCGGCAAAGGACTTTCGCACTTGGGGCGCAACACTATTAGCGGCCATCACGCTGGCTGAGATGGGCACGACTAAGGATGGTGCAGCCACGAAAAAAAACCTCATCCGGGCCGTCAACTTCGTCGCTGCGGAAATCGGCAATACGCCGACGGTTTGTCGCGGATCCTATATCCACCCGACCGTCATCTCACTGTACGAACGCGGCGTGACGCTCGATGAATTCCGACCGCGACGTTCGCGGACAATTTCGCAAGTTCAGCGTCAGCTTGAGCCAGAAGAAGCGGCGCTTATCAAAATGCTCAAGGGCAACAGCAGAGAATAAATAATTTTCTTCCAAATTTGCCAAGAAACGGGTATTATCAGAACTGCCGCTTCCCACGGCGATGCTCCTCAGATCTTACCCGCCGGTCACTCGAAGAATGGACAGAATAATCGGGATTTTGCTGCCGCTGTGTGCGGTGTTGCTGTTGGCCGTTTCGATGCACGCTCAGGACAAGGGTTCTCGGTCAAAGAAGGCCGAGCGCGGCTCTGGTCAGAACGTCGCTGTCATCATCGTCAAATCCGCGGCGAAAGCCACTTGGGTGACCACCAAGTTCGTCGCAAAGAATATCGCCAAACCGGTCCTCAAAGCCGTATTGCTGAAGGCCGCGCCAAAGGTGCTGATGTTTACGCTAAAAAAGGCGCCGCTCGTCGCAAAGCACGCATTGCCATGGGCGCTCAAGCTCGCGCTGCTTTGACGCATGGTCAATCAGCCGTCCACGTCTCGTAATCATCTAACGCTGTATTGATGACAGCATAGGCACTCTCTCGCCCATACGAATACGCGATCACGCAGCGGTTTGGTTCGTCGGGCAAGGATTTGTAAGTCAGGAAATAATGCTCGATGCGCGTCATAACGCCATCCGGCAGATCGGCCATTTCGGTGTATTGGCCGTAAACCTTGTCGCCCTTTAGCACCGCGATTATCTTGTCATCAGCCTCGCCGCCGTCGAGCAGACAAAAGCCGCCGATCGGACGCGCCCTTAGGATGATGTCGCCGCGAGGGATGTGATGTTCGCTCAGAACAAGAATATCGAGCGGGTCGCCGTCGCCCTTTGCCACAGGTTTGCCCGAACCGTGGCCGGCTAATGCGGCGATGCCGTCACCGCAGTATGTTCTCGGAATAAAGCCATAATTTGCCGGCACGACATTGGAATATTGCTGCGGCCGGTCGATCTTGAGATAACCCGTCTCTTTATCGACCTCGTATTTGACCGTATCGCTGGGCACGATCTCGATAAAGACGGTGATCTCAGCCGGAGCGTCGGGCCCGATCTCGATACCATGCCATGGGTGGGCTTTGTTGGTGCGAAACATTGCATCTATTATTTTACCTGCGAATCATAATGTCTAACGACCTTTCGATCGAGTACGCAGGCGACGCGACGATCATCCGGTTCACTCGTCCGGAGATCCGGAATCCGCTGTCCCTCGCTGTCATCGACCAACTGCATCTCGCACTCGACGACATCGCAGCCCGGCCGGAGACGAAAGCCCTGATCTTTACCGGCACGGGCGAAAGTTTTGCGTCCGGTGCAAATTTGCGTGAGATCGCCGATGCGGCTGCCGAAATGGCTCCCGGATTTGCACGATATGGGCAGGAGTTTATGCAGCGCGTCGCGGACCTTGCGGTGGTTACGATTGCAGCGATCAACGGATACTGCTTTGGTGGTGCGCTCGATATGGCGTTGGCTTGCGAGGGGCGGATCGCATCACCGAATGCACAGTTCGCCCATCCCGGGGCGGGCCTCGGTATCATCACCGGCTGGGGCGGCACGCAGCGGCTCCCGCGACTGATCGGCACGGCAAACGCCATCGAGATGTTCTTTACAGCCTCGCCTATCGACGCTCAGCGGGCACTCGATATCGGCCTGATCGATG
>JAGOWF010000143.1 GCA_018060305.1 Pyrinomonadaceae bacterium | reverse complement strand
GCCAGGTCGCCCTCCGCTACGGCGCCGACGACATGGGCTCGATCATGATCGAAGAAAACGTAGTCTCAGCCGCCGGCGCCTCAACCTCCGCATGCGAACGCGACCTCCGCTACCAGATCCGCGAAGCCGGCTACCGCCCGCAGCAGCGAGATATTCTTTACAACTACATCGACCGTGAAAATGTCGATGCACTCGATAGAAGCGACTCGATGAAGCTGAAACAACTTAGCGTGGCGTTTGCGGATTAATTTTTGGCGGAGGACACGAGAATATGCTCGAAAGGCAAACACGGGCGCCAAAGCAATTGGGCGACTTCGGAGAAGCGTTGGTTACGTACACCCTTATCAGAAAAGATTACGAGGTCGCGGTTGTGGATCACGTTGGAGCTGACCTTATTGCAGAGAAAAATGGTCAGAGAATCGCCATCTCGGTTAAGACCAGAATGTTTAAGATCGGTTCTAAAGAAAGTCTTGTCTTCGTCGTTGAGAAAACCCATCTCAAAAAACTGAAAGATTTTTCAACTCGATTTGGACTGCGGCCGGTTTTTGCTCTTGTCCTCAGCCTCATAGACGAAGGAATTATCCATCTTTTGATTATGCCCGTGGAAGGGATTGAAAGGCTACCAAAAGTAACGCACGGGTACAGCCTCAGATTTAGTCCGACAAAACGTAACGAGTTAATGGGACTCCCTTTTGTCGACTATAGTTGTTGGAAAGAAACACTAGGAAATAAGGATGTTCTTGACGTGAATTTCTCAACTATCGACTAATACGTTCTTGTCAACTTGACAAGAAAATCATACAATCAAGATATGAAAAGCCTACCCGTCGGAGAATTCAAAGCGCAGTTTTCGGAGGTTCTGGAGTTGATCCGGAAAGGCGAGAGCGTTGGGGTTTTGTATGGCAAGGGCAGGACGCCGCTTGCAAAGCTTGTTCCTATGAATGGCTCGGGCTCTAAGAGGAAGCGCAAGCTGGGGATACTTGAAGGAAAAGTGAAGTTTAAGTTCGCGAAGAATTTCAAGATGACCGATGAAGAATTGCTTGATATGCGCGGATGACACATCTGCTAGACACGCACACGTTTATCTGGGCGATCACTGACACCCGTCGATTGCCGGGACGAACAAGAGCCGCGCTCGAGGATCCTAATAATACCTGTTATGTCAGCGCCGTAAGCTTATGGGAAATGGCAATAAAGATCCGCAATGGACGGCTGGAACCTGTCGGCAGATGGCAGGATCCCATCGCTATCGTCAAAGCACAAGGGTTCGAGACTATTCCGTTACTTCCTGAAGAGGCGGCGACCTCCAAGCAACTCACCGAGGATACACACTTTGACCCGTTCGACCGCATGTTAATCTGGCAAGCAATTCAGAGAGATCTGATCCTTGTCAGCAGTGATCGGCAGTTTGAACATTTCAAAAATGATGGCCTTCGGCTGATCTGGAAGTGAGACTGAGTCATGGCCATAAAGATCGTCTCAGCCCTGATCACACTCGTCCTGCTGCTTGGACTGGCGGTGGTCGTATTTGCGTTTATGATCATCGCGATGAACGGTTACAGCGGGAGCGATGCGGAGTGGGGCATTGATGCGTATCTGGGGCTCGCCGTGCTGGTGACGGCATTGATGTCGGCGGGTGCGGCGGTGTTGGGTGGACGGCTTATGCGGAAAGGGAAGCATGCGGCCCTCGCCGTGTTCATCTCATCGGCCGTGTTCACCACGATCGGGGCTGCGTTGGTATGTGTCAGCGGTTTTGCGGGCATAATGGTCGCTGAGATAGTCAGGCGAAATTTCTAAATGATCAGCAGCTACGCCGAATTCTGGGACTTTTATGTGCAGGAGCACGGTAAACCGCTGACGCGCGTCCTGCACTTTATCGGCACCTCGCTCGGCCTCGTTTTGCTTGCGTGGTTCATCTTGCGAGGGACCTGGTATTACTTCCCGCTGTGCTTTGTGGTCGGTTATGCGTTCGCTTGGTTTGCGCATTTTGCGGTTGAGAAGAATCGTCCCGCCAGCTTCAAGTATCCGTTCTGGTCATTCATCTCTGACTACAAAATGATGTGGTTTATGCTCACAGGCCGCATGGGCCGCGAAGTGAAACGGGTGAGCTCACCACAAAGGCACTAAGGACACAAAGCAATATTACCCCTTTGTGCTCTTCGTGCCATTGTGGTGTAAGTTTGTTCTATGTTCGCGAGCGAGCTCGTAAATTCCGACGCCCTCAATTCGACCATCGAGTTTCTGACGGCGATGGTAACGCCGGCGTTATTGATCTCGGCGACTGGTTCGCTCGTTCTATCGACATCTACTCGCTTGGGGCGTGTGATCGACCGCGTGCGTGCCCTTGAGGATCAGCTCAGTGAGCTGATCTATCTCGAAGACAAGGACGATATTCCGCTTTATGACAAACGTGTCGAGGTCATCGTCGATCTGCTCGACAAGGTCACGAGCCGCTCGCGCATACTGCAGCGGGCAATGGAGCTGTTCTATTACGGCCTCGGCTGTTTTATCCTGACGAGCGTAACGATCGCGATCGCGGCATTTTTCAGCACCTATCGTTGGGTGCCGATACCGATCGGGATCATCGGCATAATGTTTCTCTTCTGGGGCAGTATCTATATGCTCCGCGAGACGCGAATGGCGACCGCGACCGTAAATGCGGAGATGGATTTCACATGGGAGCTTGCCCGCAAGGTCGCCCCGCGTGAGGTCGCGGTCAAGTATTCCCAAAAAGGCAAAAAAAAGGGTATGAAGCCCGCAAAGATCAGTGAGCGCAAGATACCTGACACTCTTGGCGGAGAATGAGCTTGAGCGACGAGTCGAGGGCCTCGAAGCCCTGCTTACCTCATGCACCGTCTGCCCAAAGGACTGCGGCAACGACCGTCTAAACGACGAGATAGCCGCCTGCTATTCCGGCCGCTTGGCCGTAGTCTCAAGCTACACGGCGCACTTTGGCGAAGAGCCGTGCCTGAGCGGCACGCGCGGTGCCGGGAACATATTCTTCGGCAACTGCAATCTCCGCTGCGTCTATTGCCAGAATTATCAGATCTCACAAACTTGGCGTGAACAGCGCAAAAACGAGGTCACCCACGAGCGCCTCGCCGAGATGATGCTCGAACTGCAGGAGCGAGGTTGTCACAACATAGGCTTTGTCTCGCCGACGCATTTTGCCCCGCAGATGGCCCGCGCCGTTTTGATTGCCGCACGTCAAGGGTTGACGTTACCGATCGTTTACAACACAAACGCTTACGACTCGGTCGAGGTGCTGCGGCTGCTCGACGGCATCGTCGATGTCTATCTGCCTGATCTGAAATACGCCGATTCTGATGCCGGTTTTCAGTATTCAAAGGTTCGCGACTACACAGATCACGCGCGTGCGGCGATCAAGGAAATGCATCGGCAGATGGGCGAAGAACTTATCTTTGATGGGAACGGCTTGCTACAAAGCGGCTTGCTGATCCGCCTGCTCGTTTTGCCCAACGACAACGCAGGGATCGAAGAGAATCTCCGCTGGATCCGCGACGAACTCTCGCCAAAAACGGCGATCTCGCTAATGGCTCAGTACTACGCAACGAACAAGGCCGCCACCGATGATCGCTATATCCTGTTGTCACGTCGCATCTCCGAGGGCGAATGGTTTGAGGCTGTTTCGCTGCTCGACGAACTCGGCATGGAAGAGGGCTTTATGCAGGAATACGAGTCGGCGTCACACTACTATCGCCCTGACTTTACAGATGCCGTGAAGCCTTTTCGGGACGTTCGGGACTTCGTTGAGAATTAGCTCGCTCCGTGTTCTCTGTGTCCTCTGTGGTAAAATCCGCTTATGGCTTTATTCGGTGACAAATTTGAATGCACGCGTTGCGGCGGCAAGGGTGAGCAGATGCAATTCGTTCCGATCCCTAACGAGCTTGGCCAGCGCGTCCTCGATGAGATCTGCTCCGGTTGCTGGAAGGAATGGCAGACCAAGCAGATGCAGCTCATCAACCACTACGGCCTCGACGTATCAAATCCCGATTCGCACACATTTCTCTTCGACAATATGAAGATCTTCCTCTTTAATGAGGGCGTCGATCTTGCACAGATCGACACCTCGCAGGAAGGCAAGATCAACTGGTAAGTTTCCTAACCCAACGGAATAACTGATAACTTGAAACTGATAACTGATAACATGCGAATTATTAGTTATCAGTTATTTCGAAGGTTACGCCGCTGTGTCTAAACAGCTTGAAACAAAACACTCGCCAGCGATTCGCTGGCTGCATTGGGTCAACTTTCCGCTGCTGGCGATGATGATCTGGAGCGGGTTGCTCATCTACTGGGCAAATCCCGTTTACGGTATCAGGCTGTTTGGCTACGAGTTGTTCCGGTTTTTTCCCGCGTGGTTCAATGACGCTCTTAGTATTCCGTATCGCCTTGCCGAGGGCCTGCAGCTTCATTTCTTTTTCATGTGGCTGTTTGCCGCGAACGGTCTCGTTTATCTCATTTACCTGCTCGTCTCGGGCGAATGGCGGGCGATGCTGCCGGTGCCGTCATCGCTCAAACGTGCGGCGCGTGTAGCCTTGTATGACGCGCATATCGCCACAGGCAAACCGCCTCAGGGCAAATACAACGACGCTCAGCGCATCGCATATACGAGCGTTATCGCGATGGGAATGCTATCGATACTGTCGGGCCTTGCGATCTATAAACCGACGCAACTCGCGTGGCTCACCGCGATTTTCGGCGGTTACGAGTGGGCGCATTGGATCCATTTTTGGCTGACGATATCGTTTGTCCTATTTTTCGTGGTCCATGTCATCCAAGTCATACTTGCCGGTTGGCTCAACTTTCAGTCGATGATCACTGGCCGAGAGATCGTTGAGGCAGAGACAGAATGAGCGAAAAGGGCGACATCCTGATCGAAGAGGTCCGCGAGCTGCCAAAGGCCGAGCGGGGCAACACGGCCGTTATCCTCAAGGAGCAGCGTCGCCTGTCCGAACCGCTCACTCCGGATGAGGCACGCAGGCGGATGGCTGCATTTTCGCGGCGAAATTTCGTCATCGGCGGTGCCGCGGCAGCATTCGGTGTGCTCGGCTGGCGTTGGATGTCGGACGAGACAAAGTATAAGCTGCTGCGATCGACGCTCGAATTTAACGAGCGCGTCAGTCAGGTATTCTACAGCCCGTCGCGTCTTGCAAAGGAGTTCTCAGGCGACGATGTGACGGCCGCACGAGTCAACGGCGATGTTGGCCTCAAGGCCGAGTTCGATCCGGCCGCGTGGAGGCTCTCTGTCGGCGGCATCGCGGGCCGCGCCGATGACCTCAGCCTGACGCTCGATGAGATAAAGCAACTGCCGCGAACCGATATGGTCATCGAATTCAAGTGTATCGAGGGCTGGGCGACGATCACACATTTCGCGGGCGTGCGCTTCTCGGATTTTGCGGCACGCTATTCTTCACAAAACACGCTGCCGTTTGTAGCAATGGCGACTCCTGACGATGAATACTACGTCGGCTGGGACACGCCGGCGATAATGCATCCGCAAACGCTGCTTGCGTACGAGATGAACGGCCGAGCGCTCAGGCCCGAACACGGGGCCCCGCTGAGGCTTGCCAGCCCGACGAAATACGGCATTAAGCAAATAAAGCGTATCGGCCGGATCGAATTCACTAGCGAAAGGCCTCGGGATTACTGGGCCGAACAAGGATATGACTGGTACTCCGGGCTCTGACCTGGTTTTTATCAATGAGCATTTCAACGCCGCGACGGTGACGCCCGCCGAGCTCGATATGCTGCTCGCTGACGGATGGCGGCACTTCGGCACGCACTTTTTTCGTTACAGCCTGAACATCCATCGCGAAGAGATCGTCAGCGTTATTCCGCTCAGGATCAGGCTCAGCGAATTCCGGCCTTCTAGCAGTCAGCGGCGGGTTATTCGAAAAAATGTTGACCTGGAGGTAGAGATCACACCAACCATCGTAACTGCCGAGATAGAAGAACTTTTTCACCGGCACAAACGGCGTTTTGACCACTCCGTGCCTGACTCGATCTATGACTTCCTGTCCGATGACGGGGCAAGTTGTCCGACGTGCGGGCACCAAGTGACAGTTCGCGACAGCTCGGGACAGTTGCTCGCCGTCAGCTTCTTTGACATCGGCGAAACGGCGATCTCGGCCATTTATGCGTGCTTCGATCCTAACGAGTCGAGCCGCAGCCTCGGCATCTTCACGATGCTCAAGGTGATCGAATACGCCATCGAGCAGGGCAAGACGTTCTACTATCACGGCTACTCCTATGACGCGCCGTCGTTCTATGACTATAAATTTCGTTTCTCAGGGCTTGAAGCGTTCGATTGGGACGGTGGATGGAAACCGGCCCGCGAATCGTTGGCCACAAGCTGCAACGCTGAATGACCTAAAGACGTTCAAGGTAGTCTTCTATTCCGCTCGGTGTGAATTCGTTGGAGATCAGGCCAATGTAGTTGTCCGGGCGGATCAGCAAAAAGAACGCGCTTGACGAGGCAAAAGTGTTCGTTATTACATCGTCGATAGCGAACACATGTGAATCGATCGGGCCTAATCTGCTTGTTATTACATCGGCGGGAAGCGACGGCGCATTGTCGATGTCATCGGCAAAAGCGACGAGATGCCAGCCCGGCTTGCGGAGATGATCGTAAACGCTGGCTCCATTAATGCGTAGCCACGGCATTCGGTCGCCGGCCTTCACCTTGAATCTAACCTCGCTGCTGCTCAGCGAGCTCTCGCGATAGTTGATCGCGATCTGCGAGATACGCGGAAAAACAAAACGCTTGACCGCGTCGAGGCTGAACAGAAACTGTGCAACATACGGAAAAACGTAGATGCGAATGAACGCCATCAACCAGTGCGGGCTCGCGACCAGGTTAAAAAAGCGGTCGGTCGTTTTCATCAGAGCTTCGGCGTTTGGCAGGCGTTCTTCGTTGTAGGTGTCGAGGATTCTGCCATCGGTATGGCCTTTCAGGACTGAAGCTATTTTCCATGCCAGATTGTAGCCGTCCTGAATTCCGGTATTCATGCCCTGCGCGCCAGCCGGTGTGTGTATGTGTGCGGAATCGCCGGCCAGAAAACAGCGGCCCGCCGAGAATCTGCTGACGTGCCGCGTGTGCACCTTGTAGGTTGAGAACCAGTTGACCCGCGTGATGTCAAAATCGATCTCAGCATCCTTCCTGATCTGCTGCTCGATCTCTT